>NZ_JAPDCD010000013.1:0-106947 GCF_027705695.1 Aeromonas sp. QDB62
AACGCCGGATATATGGTCGCAAACCGTATCAGTTCAGTTCTTGCACAACCCGGGGGCGTCCATATATGGTCTAATCATCCTGGACACCATTTTAGGTGGTACAGTCGCCACCATGACCAGAGGTGTTCAATGACAAGATTACGTCGCTCATTTACTGCCGAATTCAAACTCGAAGCCGCATCCCTGGTGCTCGACCAGGGATATTCTGTCCCCGAAGCAAGCCGTTCACTGAATGTCGGTGAAACCGTACTTCGCCGCTGGGTTCAGCAACTACAATCCGAACGAACCGGCACCACTCCTATTAGCAAAGCACTGACTCCTGAGCAGCAGAAAATTCAGGAGCTGGAAGCCCGCATCCATCGGCTCGAGCGCGAAAAGGACATTCTAACAAAGGCTACGGCTCTCTTGATGACGGACGAGTTCACACGTACGCGCTGATAGACCAATTAAGAGAGCAAGCCCCCATCACCCTGGTATGCTGCGCTTTCGATGTTCCCACTTCCTGTTTTTACGACTATCTGGCTAGCAAGCGGACGATTAACCGTGAGCGGATACAGCAACGCAGCGAGTTGCGCCGGTTGTTCAAAGAGAGCCGAGGCTCGGCAGGCAGCCGCACCTTGATGTCGATGATGCGGGAGTTGGGGTATCAGATTGGTCGATTCAAAGTACGTAACCTGATGAAGGAAGCCGGGCTGGCATCCAGGCAGCTGGGCGCACACCGTTATAAGGTGGCACAGTCTGAACGACCGGATATTCCCAATCTGCTGGCCCGCGAATTTGATGTCCAGCAACCCAATCAGGTGTGGTGTGGCGATATCACTTACGTCTGGGCCGGTGGTCACTGGCATTACCTGGCCGCAGTGCTCGACCTGCATACCCGGCGGGTCGTGGGCTGGGCGATGTCTGACAAACCAGATGCAGAATTGGCAATAAAAGCACTGGAGATGGCCTATCAGCTGCGAGGTTGCCCATCCGGTGTGCTGTTTCACTCTGACCAAGGTAGCCAATACGGCAGTCGGGCATTTCGGCAACGACTGTGGCGCTATCGCATGACCCAGAGCATGAGTCGGCGTGGTAATTGCTGGGATAACGCACCGATGGAGCGATTGTTCAGAAGCCTGAAGTCAGAGTGGCTCCCGGCAAGGGGATACATGAGCCTGCGGGAAGCAAAGCGGGATATCAGTTGTTACCTCATGGATTACTACAACTGGCGGCGTCCACATCAATACAATGACGGGATACCGCCAGCAAAAGCCGAGGTTCGGCCTAACCAAGTGTCCGGATTTAGTTGACCACTACAGTGTGTACCACAAACAAAGAGGCCTTCCCGTTGGAAAGGCCTCTTTGCTTTATCTATCAGGTGATTACCATCACTCGGTCGATTTATCAGGGCTTCTCTTTGTTGCCAATGCTCAGGCCAAGTTTGATGGAGAGGGCTGCCAGTAGCAGCAGCATCATGATCAGGGAAAAGAAGTTGCTGCCGAGCTCCGGGTATTGCACCTTGAGCAGCGCAGAGTGGCCGAAGGCACCGATAAAGAAGCAGAACAGGGTACAGATGGGGGTATTGCCCACCATGGGTTCATGGCGATAGTGCTGGAACAGCTGATAGGCCGCCAGCCAGAGGGCAATCAGCGGGAAGAAGGAGAAAGGTACGACCGAGTTGGTCAGCACGGCCAGAGAGGCGTCGCCACAGATGCCAATCAGCATCGCCATGGCGAGCGGTTTTTTCGGGATCATAAGCTGTTCAGGCATGTCGTTCTCCATCCTGTGGTCATGGGTGAGGTGCACGGCGCTTCTGGTTTTGTACCTCGGCGCCCATGGCGATCATCCGCAGTTGGCTAATGGTTCGGTCGGAGAGTGCCCGGCACTCTTCGCTGGTCATGTCGAGCGCATCGGCGCCGGCACTGAATACGATGGTGACCATGGCTTCAGCCTGGATGTAGGCATCTTCCCGTGGCGCTTCGGTGGTGGCTTCCAGATAATCGGTCAGCTCGGCGATGAAGTGCTGGATTTCGCGAGCCACCGCCTGACGAAAGGCGGCCGAGGTGCCGGAGCGCTCCCGCAGCAGCAGCCGGAAGATGTTGGGGTTGTTCTCGACAAACTCCATAAAGGTCTGCACCGAGGTGCTGATGACACTGCCGCCACCGGCAATGCGCTGGCGTGCCTGGCGCATCAGTTGGCGCAGGGTAAGACCCCCTTCGTCAACCAGGGTCAGGCCCAGCTCTTCCATGTCGCGAAAGTGGCGATAGAAAGAGGTGGGGGCAATACCCGCTTCACGAGCGACTTCCCGCAGGCTGAGATTGGAGAAACTCCGGTTGGCACACAGTTGGCTGAATGCAGCATCGATCAATGTACGCCGGGTTTTTTCTTTTTGTTGAGCGCGAATACCCACAGAATCAGTCACCTTCAGCTTATCGAGGCCAAATGATAACCCGAAGGCGCCTCAGGATCAGGTTTGTATCCTACTTTTTTACCATTGACCCTGAGGAAATCGCCATGGAAAATGGTGAACAGCTGTTCGCTGAAAGGATGCTATGAGATGGCCAGACCCCCGATTATTTTGACCAATACCCTGCTGTTCTCCCTCTCCGGGATAGTGGCGTTGATTGTCGTGCCCTGGTACGGCATGAGCCACGGTTACGATCTCTGGCAGTGGGCCAGCTTCCTGTTGTTGTTCTGCCTGAGTGGTCTCTCCATCACCGCAGGCTATCACCGGCTCTGGTCGCACAAGGCCTATAAGGCGCACCCCGCTTTGCAGTGGTTGTTTGCCATCGGCGGCGCGTTGGCGCTGCAGAATTCGGCCCTGCACTGGTCGGCCGATCATCGCCGTCATCATCGCCATGTGGATGACAATGAAAAAGACCCCTATAGCGCGGGGCGCGGTTTCTGGTACTCCCACATCGGCTGGATGTTGCGGGAGCATCAGGGAGATCGCTATGGCGATTACAGCAATGTGCGGGATCTGCAGAACAACACTGTGGTCGCGTTTCAGCACCGTCACTACCTGATGCTGGTGCTGGCGACCAATCTGGGTCTGCCGCTGCTGCTTGGCCTGTGGCACGGGGATCTGCTCGGCATGCTGCTGTTGGCGGGCGTGCTGCGGATGGTGATGACTCACCACACCACCTTCTTCATCAACTCGCTGGCCCACATCTGGGGCAGTCAGCCCTATACCGACCGCAATACCGCTCGCGATAACGGCATCCTGGCCTTTTTCACTTTTGGTGAGGGGTACCACAACTTTCACCACCTGTTCGAGAATGACTACCGCAACGGCATTCACTGGTGGCAGTTCGATCCGACCAAGTGGTTGATCCGGCTCGCCTCCTGGTGTGGTCTGGCGGGGGATCTCAGATCCTCGCCGGAGGAGCGTATTGAGCAGGCCCGGCTGCTGATGCAGCTGAAGCGGGCGCAAGCCAGATTGCGCAAGCAGGAGGATCGCGAACTGTGGCAGGCACTGCTGCAGGAGGAGTACGACAAGCTGAGCCAGCAACTGCAACACTACTACGCCAGTCGCAAACGGCTGCTGGAGCTGCGCAAGCGCAAGGCGCTGGCGCGCTATGACCGCCTCAAGCTGCAACTGGAGTACCGCGCTTTGCGGGATGGCTTCATCGCAGGTAAACGCAGCTGGAGTCGCCTGCTGGCAGGCATTGCATGATGCCTTGCCGGGGTATCACACAGACTTAAAGAGAAGACCGCCTGCTGGCGGTCTTCTCTTTGGTATGCATGTTTGAACGGGCTAGTTGGTCTGGCTCTGCTGTTGTTG
This sequence comes from Aeromonas sp. QDB62, assembly GCF_027705695.1. NCBI lineage: Bacteria > Pseudomonadati > Pseudomonadota > Gammaproteobacteria > Aeromonadales > Aeromonadaceae > Aeromonas > Aeromonas sp. QDB62. The sequence goes on from NZ_JAPDCD010000013.1 coordinate 3,767, forward strand.
CAACTGATCCAGTGCTTGTTGCTCCTGCTGGCTGAGACCCAGCTGTTCGCAGGCCTGCTCAAAGCTGATCCCCGGATGGCACATCATGATATCCAATAACGGGAGGGCTAGTTGGTTTGGCTCTGCTGTTGCTGCAACTGATCCAGTGCCTGTTGCTCCTGCTGGCTGAGACCCAGCTGTTCGCAGGCCTGCTCAAAGCTGATCCCCAGATGGCACATCATAATATCGATGGCGGGCAGATAGTTTTTCATAGCTTCTTCCATGGTGATCCTCCAGACCCGTCACTTATGCCCTGAACCACTCGGGGCGGCAATTAGACTTTAGGCTTAGTCTGTCCATTTGATAAGCACCCCTGCCACTGGGGGAGGGAATTTGTTACCCTGCACCATGATAAAAACGGTTGCCGTATGACTGCGAGCAACAGGTGAGGAGCAGGGCATGTTATTGAGTTTCTTGATCATCGCTTCAGGTTGGTGGCACATCCGTGCTGCCTACGGTTCAGACAGCCGCCAGTTCTATATCAGCAAGCCGCTGACCATGCTGCTTATCATCGCGTTGGCGTTCGGCTACCAGAGTTATGACCACGACGGTTCTCACGCCTGGATCCTGCTCGGCCTCTGCCTCTCGCTGGCGGGCGATGTGCTGCTGATGCTGCCAAGCGATCGCTTCATTCAGGGGTTAGCGGCGTTTTTTGTCGCGCATCTCTGCTATATCGTCGGCTTTGCCCAGGGGCCGTTGGTGCTCAATCTGTTGGATGGTTTGCTGCTGTTGCTGATCGCCGGCATGGTCTTTGGTCTGCTGTGGGGCAAGCTGGGGGAGATGCGGATCCCGGTCTTCTGCTACATGCTGGTGATCATCGGCATGGCCTGGGTGGCCGCCGGTGCCTGGCATGCCTCTCTCACTGCCGGTTCTGCCGCCGCTCTGGTGGGGGCGCTGATGTTCCTCTTCTCCGACAGCATGCTGGCGCTCGATCGCTTCCGCCGCCCCTTTCCCCACGCTCGGGCCTGGGTCATGAGCAGCTACTTCGCCGCGCAATTCCTGATTGCGGGATCGCTGGCGGGATAATGCCTTCTGGTTGAGTACAGGTAATAGATAGCGAAAAACGGGCATTGGCCCGTTTTTCGTTTTATGCCCGGCGTTTTTTCACGCCTCTAGCGGTTCGGCATCCGCTGCCCGTGGGGCGGGGGATTTGAGCAACAGCATCAGGCCGCTGGCGATCAGCAGGAAGATCCCCATGATGTAGAACACCTGGTTATAGGCCATGATGGCCGCCTCCCGGTTGATGGTATTGGCCAGCATGGCCCGCGCTTGCTGCTGGGCAATCTCGGGGCCTGAGCCCTGCGCCATCATGCTCTGGGCCAGCTGCAGCAGATAGCTCTGCCCCTCGATACTGCTGGCGGCCAGAGTGCTGCCAATCTGCAGCACATGGGTGCGGGTATCGTTGTCGAGCAAGGTCGCGATGATGGCGATACCGAAGGCGCCGCCGAGGTTGCGCAGCACGTTGAGCAGGGTCGAGGAGGAGGGTATCTCGTCGTGGCTCAGACTGGCGGTCGCTACCAGCGACAGCGGCACCATAATGAAGGGTTGCCCCAGCGCCCGCACGATGAGCGACTGGATCAGCTGCGGCCCGGCGTAGTCGGCACTCATGTTGACGTTCATAAAGCAGCTGACGGCGAAGATCAGGAAGCCGAAGCTCACCAGATAGCGCGGGTCTATCTTGTGGGTCAGTTTGGGCACCAGCGGCAGCACCAGCAGTTGCGGCAGTCCCATCCACATCAGTACCTCGCCGATTTCCAGCGCGTTGTAGTTGTGGATCTGGGTCATGTAGAGCGGCAACACATAGATGGAACCCATCAACGCCATCCCGAGGATCAGATAGGCGAAGCAGGCCAGCGCGAAGCGCGGGTTATGCAGCAGCCGCAGATTGACCAGCGGGTGGCGGCGGATCAGCTGGCTGATGACGAAGAACACCAGCGCCACCGCCGAGATCACCGCCAGTCGCACGATGAAGCTTGAGCCGAACCAGTCCTCCCGATTGCCCTCCTCCAGTACCACCTCCAGCAAGCCGAGCCCGAGCGCCATGGTGACGATGCCGATGAGATCCACCCGCTTGATCACGGCCCAGTCCACCGGCTTTTTGTCCAGCCCGTGGGCCAGCATGGCCATCACCAGCAGTCCTGGCGGCACGTTGAGGTAGAAGATGTAGTGCCATGACATCTGTTCGGTGAGCCAACCGCCGAGGGTCGGGCCGATAGCGGGGGCGAAGGTGGCGCAGAGGCCAAACAGCGCCATGCCGGTGGCCCGCTTCTGTAGCGGCAACAGGGTGACGATGAGGGAGAAAGCCATCGGGATCAGCGCCCCGCCGGTGAAACCCTGCAGCGCCCGAAAGACGATCATGCTGGTGAGGTTCCAGCTGAACGAGCAGAGTACGGAGGCGACGATAAAGGCGCCGGTGGTCCACAGCAGGTAGCGGCGCACGCTCAGCCCCCGGCTCAACCAGCCGCTCAGGGGGATGGCGATCATCTCCGCCACCAGATAGGAGGTGGAGATCCAGGAGCTTTCGCTCAGAGTGGCCGATAGCGCCCCCTGAATATCCTTCAGGGAGGCATTGGTGATCTGGATATCGAGGATGGCCATGAAGGCGCCGATGAGGCCCCCCATGACCGCGATCCAGTTGCGACGTGGAATGGGTTCCATTAGTTGGCGGCAACCACGGGATCAGGCGTGCGGGTATCCACGATCACTTCGGTAGAGAGACCCGGCAGCAGCTTGCCAGCCAGCAGGCCCGGCTCGGGGATGCGGATCTTGACCGGCACCCGCTGCACGATTTTGGTGAAGTTTCCGGTGGCATTCTCCGGTGGCAGCAGGGCGAACTTGGCACCGGTCGCCGGGGCCAGGCTGTCGATGATCCCCTCGACCGGTTGATCCGGGTAGGCATCGAGCACCACTTCGACCTTCTGGCCCGGCTGCATATGGGCGAGCTGGGTCTCCTTGAAGTTGGCCTCGACCCACACCTGCTGCAGCGGCACCAGACTGGCGACCTGCATGCCGGACTGGACGTAGAGCCCTTCCCGCAGGCTGCGCTTGCCGATGATGCCATCGGCAGGCGCCCGCAGTTCGGTGTAGCCAAGCTCCAGCTTGGCCTGCTCCAGTTGTGCTTCGCTCAATGCCAGCTTGGCCAGGTTCTGTTTGCGCTCGGCATCCAGTACCAGCAGGCGTTCACGGGCCGCCTGCAGGGCGGCTTTGGCCTCCTGGGCTTGCGCCTGATTGACCTGCAGACCGGCACGCACCTCGTCCAGACTGTCTTGCGAGCTGTAGTGGCGCTGGTTGAGCTGGCTGATGCGGTTGACCTGCTGGCTGGCGCGCAGCTGTTCGGCATTGGCGGAGGCGACCTTGGCCTCGGCTTGCTGGATCAGGCTCAGCTGTTGGGTGCGGGTGGCAGCGAGATTTTCGGCCGTCGCCTGATTGAGATGCAGGTCGGCCTCAGCCTCGGCCACTTTGGTCTTGTATTCACGGTCATCGAGCCGGGCGATCAGCTGGCCCGCTTTGACCGGCTGGTTGTCGGTGACCAGCACTTCGCGGATATAGCCGGGCAGCTTGGAGCTGATCCCGGTCACTTCACTCTGCAGGTAGGCGTTGTCGGTGCTTTCAAAATGGCGGCCGTGAAGATACCAGTAACCGGCGAACAGCAGACCGAGCAGCGCCAATATCATGGCTGCCAGCAGGGGAATTTTTTTGTGTTGACTCATTTTTGTGATTCCTGAACTTAAGGGGCGCAGGCTAACACTGGTCAACTGTTTCGATTAGTATTGGTTCACGAGATATACAGTTTCACTGGTGCAACAATGGATCTCAATGCCGCGTTAATTCTGGTGCGTATCGTCGACAAAGGCTCGTTTACGGGAGCCGCCCGCGAGCTGGGGATGACCAAGGCGATGGTCAGCCGCCGTATCGCCGAGCTGGAACAGCGGCTCGGGGTGCGACTGCTCTATCGCTCCACCCGTCAGCTCACTTTGACCGAGGAGGGGGAGAAGTACTACCTGCACTGCAGCAAGGCGGTCGATGCCCTGACCGAAGCCGAGCTGATGCTGAGCGCCAGCCAGCAGGAGGTGACCGGCATCCTCAAACTGGCGGTGCCCATCGAGACAGGGCAACTGGTGGTCGGGCGCTTGGTCGCCAAGTTTTTGCAGGCCTATCCTGCCTTGCAGGTGGAGCTGGAGCTGACCAATCGGGTGGTGGACCCCATCAGCGAAGGGCTGGATGCGGTGGTGCGAATTGGCGACATGAGCGACTCCAATCTGGCGGCCCGCCGGCTCTGGAGCACCGGACGGCTGCTTTGTGCCAGCCCGGACTATCTGGCGCGCAGTCCGGTCATCGCGCGGCCGGAGGATCTGGTCAATCACGAGCGGGTGACGGTGAGCAGCGGGTTTCTCGCCTCTCATTGGTGCTTCGAGCTGGATGGCAGAGAGGTGCTGGTTGACCCCCCATCCCGTTTTCGGGTCAATAATATTACCTGTGCCCGAGAGGCGGCGAAGGCGGGGCTGGGGTTGGCCTCGTTACCCGCTATGCTCTGTCAGGATGAGCTGGCCAGCGGCGAGTTGGTGATCCTGCTGCCAGAGTGGCAGCAACCCAGGGTGCCCATCTACCTGCTGTTTCCGGAGCGGCGGCTGATGCCGCGCAAGTTGCGGGCATTCATCGATTTCATGATTGAGAACGGCGCCGAGTTTGGCATCGACAAGCTGTTGTAAGGGGGAGCTATGGATAACTGGATCAATCTCTATCGCGCCTCTCATACCCTGGAGGCACACGCCCTGAAAGGGGCGCTGGAGGCAGAAGGGGTGCTGGTGCGGCTCAATGGCGAGGGGCTTTCCGGCGCCCTTGGCGAACTGCCGGTCGACATGTTGCAGGTGACCCTGATGGTGCGGGCCGAGGATCGCAGCAGGGCGGGGCGGGTCATCGAGCGTTACCAGCAGCGTCAGGGTAACGGTTGGCTGTGCGGTCAGTGCGGGGAGGAGAACGGCGCCAACTTTGAGGTCTGCTGGCGCTGTCATCACGATCCCCACGACAGCTGAGTTTTCTTCCGCTAGCGCGGCGGGAACTCGATATCTTCCCCCGCGCTGGCATCATGATAGATCGCCAGATCCAGCTCGTTCTCGCTGCGGGCGATCAGCACCGACACCAGAATATCCCCCGATACATTGACCGTGGTGCGCGCCATGTCGAGGATCCGGTCAATGCCAGCAATCAGTGCCACCCCTTCCAGCGGCAAGCCCACCGCCGTCAGCGTCAGGGTCAGCAGCATCAACCCGGTGCCCGGGGTGCCAGCTGTGCCGATACTGGCCAGGGTGGCGATGCTGATGATGGTCAGGTAATCGACCATGTGCAGGTCCACCCCGAATGCCTGAGCCACGAACAGCGCAGTGACCCCCTGATAGAGGGCCGTGCCATCCATGTTGATAGTGGCGCCGATGGGCAGCACCTTGGCGGTGATGGCGGGTGAGACTCCCAGCCGCTTCTCGGCGCAGGCCAGACTGATGGGCAGGGTGGAGCTGCTGGAACTGCTGGTGAAGGCCACCGCCTGGGCATCGACGATGCTTTTGAAGTAGTGCAACGGATTGAGCCGTGCCAGCAGGAGCAGCAGGGTGCTGTAGACCCCGAGCACGTGCAGCAGGCAACCGAGGTAGACGGCGCCGATCACCTTGAGCAGCGGCAGCAGCAGATCGAGGCCGTACTTGCCGGTCATCCAGGCCATCAGGGCGCAGACACCATAAGGGGCGAGCGCCATCACCATCTGGGTCAGCTTGAACATCCCCTCGGCCAGCGAGGTGAAGAAGAGGATGGCGGGACGACCACGGCGACCGCTGGCGTTGAGGGCCACCGCCAGCGCCACCGCAAAGACGATCACTTGCAGGATCTTGCCATCTACCATCGCCTGTACCGGGTTGCTCGGCACCAGATGGCTCAGCACGCTGGCCAGGGTGGGCGGTTCCGACATGCCGATCCGCTCATAGGGGCCCATGTCGGCACCCATGCCGGGCTCCAGCAGCCAGCCCATCATCAGGCCGATGCAGATGGCGATGGCGGTCGAGCAGAAGTAGAGACAGATCGCCTTGCTGCCGATGCGATCGAGGGCCTTGCCCTTGAGCAGCGAGGTGAGACCGGCGATGACTGAGCAGAAGATAAGGGGCACCATCAGCATCTGGATGGTGTTGACGAACAAGACGCCAAGGGGCTTGAGCAGCAGGGCCTGCTGTTCAAAACCGACGCCCAGACCAATCCCTGTCAGCATGCCGATCAGGGTCTTGAGCCAGAGGGGGCGGCGGGTCCAGATCTGCCAGGGCTTGAGAGCCTCTCCATGGAACAGCATGACGCCAATATCCTTATACATTGTCTGCGATGGCCAAAAAGGGGCGCCAGTGTAGCGATCCCTGACGCGGGTTGCCACATTATCGACAAAGCGGCGGCGGTGACCACTCCCCTGGCCAGGTAATGCGCAATTTATTGGCCTATATCAAGATCCCTCCGGGCGGGGCGATATTTAATTGGCATTAAATATGTTCATTATTGAGGTGAGAGATGTCGCAATCGGTTCATGGTCACGAAGTGATGGAAATGATGCTGGCGCAAGGGGGGCAATTTACCCGTGCCAGCCTGAAACAGGCGATGGCGGAGCGGTTCGGTGCCGAGGCCCGTTTTCATACCTGCAGTGCCAGTGAGATGGATGCGGAGGCGCTGATCGACTTCCTGGCCGCTCGTGGCAAATTTATCGACTCGGCAGAGGGCTTCCAGACCCATGCCGACAAGATCTGCAACCACGGTTAACCCCCAGCGAGCGCATCTGGCGCTCGCTCAATTCTTCGCCCTTTGCTATATTTCGCCCCCTCTCTTTTCCCTATTCAGGGCGTAGCCCGGGCGTTGTATGGATACTTTTTCTGCCGCAGTCATGCTGTTTCTGATCATGGACCCGCTGGGCAACCTGCCGGTCTTCCTCTCTATCCTGCGTCATATCGATCCCAAGCGACGCCGCAAGGTGATGATCCGCGAGCTGCTCTTCTCGCTGGCCATCATGATGCTGTTCCTGTTTGTCGGTCAGCAGATCCTCGGCTTCCTCAATCTGCGGCAGGAAGCGGTCAGCATTGCCGGGGGCATCATCCTGTTCCTGATCGCCATCAAGATGATCTTCCCGAGTGAAGGGGGGGTGACCGGACTGGCGGCGGGCGAGGAGCCCTTCCTGGTGCCGATGGCGATCCCGATGATCGCCGGCCCGTCGATCCTTGCCTCTTTGATGCTGCTGGCCAATCAGGAGCCAGCCCGGATGGTGGACTGGTCGCTGGCGCTCTTCATGGCCTGGGCCGCCAGCGCGGTGATCCTGATGTTCTACGAGGTATTCAACAAGCTGTTGGGTGAGCGGGGACTCACTGCGGTGGAGCGATTAATGGGCATGCTGCTGGTGATGATCTCGGTCCAGATGCTGCTGGACGGCGTACATCACTATCTGGCGGTGACCGGTCAGGGCTGACCGGTTTACATGCCGAAATAAATGAAACGGGGCTATGCAGAGCCCCGTTTTTTGTGCCGCCGAGCAGGTGTGCCGTCACCCGTGTGTGGTCGCTGCGGGTTCCAGTTTGCTCATGATGAGGGACAGCAACAGCTCCCGCAGCCAGCGGTGGCCCGGATCCTCGCTGTGACGCTGATGCCAGATCAGCAGGTGGGAGATGCTGTCCAACCCGATGGGCAGTGGCAGTTGCAACAGCGGATAGACCTGGGTGGCGTGGCGGGCGTAGAGCTTGGAGAGGGTCACTATCATGTCGGAGTGCATCCCCATCCGCAGCGCCGCCTCGAAGGAGGGCACGGTCGCCTCGATACGTCGATAGAGATCCTGCTCCGCCAGCTTGTGATCCAGCATCCAGCGATCCCGTCCCTCGCAATAGGTCTGCACATGGGGGTAGCTGAGATAGTGATCCAGATTCCAGTTGGGCTCCCGCAGCGCGGGGTGGTGCTGCTGCACCAGACAGGTGAGATCATCGACCGCCAGCACTCGCTGACAGATGCTGTCGGGCAGGGTATCGAGCCGGTAATCGGAGCTGATGCAGTTCTCCCGCACCGCGAAGGCGATATCCACCTGCCCCTGACTCATCTCGGTCAGACTGTTCTCGGTCCACTCCTCGTAACGCAGGCGGATCCTTGGTGCCTGCCGCTTCAGCTCGCTCAGGTAGAGCGGGGCAAACAGGGTAAATGCGCTGTCCATGCTGGCGATGACGAACTCCCGCTCGGAGCTGGCGGGGTCAAACTCTGGCGGCTGGATCAGATTGTCCAGCGACAGCAGGATGGGTTGCAACTGCTGTTGCAGCGCAAGGGCACGGCCGGTGGGTTCCAGCCCGTAGGCAGAGCGGATGAAGAGGGGATCGTTAAAGGTATCGCGCAGGCGGCCGAGGGCCTTGCTGACGGCGGATTGGCTCAGATGAAGGCGGCGTGCCGCCTTGCTGCCGTTGCGCTCTTCCAGCAGTACCTGCAGGATAATCAGCAGATTGAGGTCGATGCGACCCAGTTGTTCCAGCAGCATGATATGAATCCTCTTCAATTCTAAGATGAATTTATACCATTTGTTTTCATATCTTGGCGATCTTATCCTCGAATGGTCTCAGGTTCGCATGAACCACTGGTACAGGATGTAGCGGTTGAGGGGACATGTAGCACAATCAATATGGCGACCTCAGGGTCGCCCTATTTTTTGGCTATGATTTATTTGCTCACTTGCACCTGCCTTGATTTTGCCCAACAATCCCAGCGCTCTATTTTGATACAAGTAACAGATATCTCTTTGTGAGGGAGTATCCCTATGGGACTCGGTGGAATTCATATCTGGCATATGCTGATCCTCTTGCTGGTCGTTGTGCTGGTCTTCGGCAGCAAGCGTCTTGCCGGTGCAGGTGAGGATCTGGGGACCGCCATCAAAGATTTTCGCAAGGCGATGCGTGACGACGCAAATCATCCGAAATAAGCAGTAGGAGTAGAAAATGTCTGTAGACGAGAAAGTTGAACTGAACGAAACCTGTGACAGCTGCGGCTGTTTTGCCGAGATCGGCACCATCATCGGCGAAGGCGACGATGTGATGGATCTGGTTATTGAAGCCGCGGCCGAGGCTGATGCCCGCGCCAAGCTGGCTGCCTATGAAGCACTGGCCAAACAGGTCACTGCCGAAGCTCAAGTGAGCAGCGAACTGACCCAGGGCGCCAACGGCGTGATCCTGAAAGCCCGCCTGCAATTCACCTGCACCGCCGAAAAACTGATTTTCGAAATGCGGGCCCGCTCTATCTGAGTGGTCTGATAACGCGGCAGGTTTGCCTGCCGTGTTGACCCTTCTGCTGTGGGTCGGCGTTCTATAGTTACTCTATCCCACAGACGTTTTTGCCCGGCGCGAGTCGGCCAACAGAAGGCGCAAACATCATGACGCAGCGATGGATCTCTGCCCCCAATCCCACCCTCTATCGTGATCCGTGCTGCCAATCGGCAGCAGGCGTGACGTTAGCGCAGGGGCAGCCATCGTGATGCGACGCTGGATCTGGGCTCTGCTGGCCCTTTGCTGTTTTCCCCTGCTGGCGGCTGAACTCAAGCCACTGCGTCTGCCCCAACCCGGGGATCTCGAAAGCATTCTGCAAAAACGCGAACTCAGGGCTCTGGTGGTCTATGAGCGCGGCTTCTATTTTCTCGATCGCGGCTCCCAGTACGGCATTCTGGTCAACCAGCTACAAGGGTTCGAGCGCTGGCTGAACAAGACCTATCTCGCCAAGGAGAAGGTCAAGCTCAAGGTGGTCTACATCCCGGTGCGCCAGGACAAGCTGCTGGACTATCTGGCCGAAGGGCGCGGCGATCTGGTGGCAGCGACCATGACGGTGACCCCGACCCGGCGTGAACAGGTGGCCTTCTCCCGGCCGCTCATCTCTTCCATCGAGGAGTGGGTGGTGAGCCAGAACAGCTTGCCCGCCTTCAACCGCATTACCCAGCTCTCCGGCAGGCGGGTCTGGGTGCGCGCCAGCTCCAGCTACTACGAGAGTCTGCGTCAGCTCAACTGGCTGTTTCGCGAGCTGGGGCTGCCCCCCGTCTATATCGAGACGGTGCCCGAATACCTGCAGGATGGCGATCTGCTGGAGATGGTGGCCGCCGGCATCATTCCCCTGACGGTGACCGACAGCTACAAGGGGCGGATCTGGCTGGGGGGGATGATCTCCGGCCTCAAGGCTCACAAGCTGATCCCCCTACGCAGCAACGGCACCAGCGCCTGGGCGCTACGCAAGAACAGCCCCGAGCTGCTCAAGGCGGTCAATGGCTATCTGGCGAGTGTCAGCCGCAACAGCCTCTACAGCGACATGACCCTGCGCCGGTTGCTGGTTCACAGCGATCAGATGAGCAATATCCTGGCGCCGGACCCCATGGGGCGACTGGCGACCATTCGCAAGGTGCTGGAGAAGTACGCCAATCAATACGATCTCGACTGGCTGATGCTGGCGGCGCTCGGCTACAAGGAGTCCGGCCTCAATCCCAAGGTGCGTTCGCACAAGGGGGCCGTGGGCATCATGCAACTGCTGCCTGGCACGGGGCGGGAGGTCGGTATCAACGGCGCCAGACTGACCACCCTTGAGGGCAATGTGGAAGCCGCCTGCCGCTACATGCGGTTGATCCTCGATACCTACTTCAATGATCCCGAGCTGGATCGGCTCAACCGCCACCTGTTTGCCCTCGCCGCCTACAACGCGGGGCCTAACCGGGTGCAGGCGCTGCGGGGCAAGGCCGAGAAGCTGGGGCTCGATCCCAACGTCTGGTTCGGCAACGTGGATCAGCTGGTGGCCAACGAAGTTGGGCAGGGGCCGATCAACTATGTCGGCACCATCTACAAGTACTACGTGGCCTATCGTTTCAGCCTGCCCCAGATCGAGGGCAAGGCTGCCGCTATCGAAGCGGCTCAGCCCTGAGCCGGTTGACCGGCAGGGTCGCCTGCACGGTCGGCAATTGCCAGCCACCGTCCCTGTGTTGCAAAAACCAGTGGGCGGGGCCGGTGGTCGGGATGAGATCTGGCTGGCTGAGCTGGCCCAGATAGCGCAACATCGGGGTATCATGCAGTTCCATCAGCAACTCCTTTTGAATATGTGAAGAGGCTCGCCAGCGTTATGACACCCGGCCATGACAGCAGGATGACACCATGATCCCCGGATCCTTTGCCCTGATCGACGATCCCCGGCTGGCACTCAAGGTGCGTTGCCACTGGATCCGCCATGCCTGCGAGCGGATCCAGGCGCAGTACTACAGCTGGGAGGAGGACAGCAGCGGCAAGCTGCTGCTGAGCGAGCTGCTCCATGCCGCCCGGCGTGGCGTCAAGGTGCAGCTGCTGGTGGATGATCTCTATGCCGGTGACAACCGCTTTCTGGAGATGGTGGCTCACTATCCGGGGATCGAGGTGCGGTTGTTCAACCCCTTCTGGCTGCGGGGCTGGCGCCCGCTGGCACTGTTGCTGGAGGGGCTGCTCAGCTTTCGCCGCATCAACCACCGGATGCACAACAAGCTGCTGCTGGTGGATGGCAAGCTGGCGCTGATCGGCGGGCGCAACATCGGCGATCGCTACTTCGGGATGGATCTGCAGGCCCCCTTCGTGGATCTCGATCTCGCCTGTCAGGGGGGGCTGTGCCAGCAGATGGTGCAGGGGTTCGAGCAATTCTGGCACAGCCGCTGGAGCCACCCCATCCGCCATCTGCTACGCCGCGAGTTGCTGCCCGCTGAAATTCAGGTGGTCAATGACTTCCTGTTCACCATGACGGATCCGGCGGTGGCCACGGTCTACGATCTGCCTGCGGCGCTGTTTGACGAGAGCGATGTGCCGCTGCAATGGCACGAGGGGCGGGCCGAGGTGTGGTTCGACCGTCCCGGCAAGGGGCTGATCTCCCGCCCCACCACCGCCCGTCAGCTGTGGCGCCAGCTGGCTGACAATCCCGGCTCGCTTGGGTTGGTGACTCCTTACCTCATCCTGACCCGCGGGTTTCGGCACCGTCTGGCGCGGCTGCGCCAGCAGGGGGTCGCCATCGACATTCTCACCAACTCGCTGGCCAGCACCGATGTGCCGCTGGTCTATGGCGCCTATCAGCGCTATCTCGGCTGGTTGCAGCGCCGCGGGATCCGGGTTGCCGAGTTTGATCATGGCCACGGCAGCCTGCACGCCAAGCTGATCCTGCTGGGGCAGGATCGGGCGCTGTTTGGCAGCCTCAACCTCGATCCCCGCTCGCTGTTTCTCAATACCGAGCTGATGCTGCATCTGCACTGCCCGCCGATCTGCGAGGCGCTGCGAATGTGGCTGGCTCGCTGGCAGGAGCAGGCCGAGGGATCGCCGCGCAAACCCGAGGGGTGGTCAAGGCGGCTGGTGGCCCGCCTGAGCGACTGGTTGCCGCTGCGCCGCTGGCTGTGAGGCGGCCATTTTTTGTGCGAGATCTCGCAAAGCCTTGTAAGCCATTGCAGACGACCCTTGCGGGTGAATAACCATGCTTGGATCTATCTGGCTGTTTTATAACAATTTAGTGGTGATGATAAGGCTGTTTTTTGTACTTGCATGTGAATGGAATGGGCATAAAAACGTTTTTTATTTTGTTTTTATGCGTAATATTTCAGTTGCAAGGACAAACACGGCGGCTTGTCTGCCGTGTGGACGAGGGTTGTTACGGGTTGCTGGCCAGTTGCTTCGCGGCAATGGGCGCTCACTTCAGATGGGTAGCGAACTATCGGAAAGTGAAACAGAGACCCGGCGTGGCCGGACTCCAATATGGAACATGCTATTTGCGAGGGGGTGACATGGACATGTCACCCCACTTTTTTTGGTTGCTCGCCACCGTTTAACTTTTCCATGACCGTCGCCCATCGCAAGAGCCGCAGAGGGTAAGGCAATAAAAAGAGGGCCGCACTGGCGGCCCTCGGTCTAATCTGCCCGGCGGATTAACCGGCCTTGCTGCGGCGACGCTGCAGCCAGACGATCACCCCGAACAGCAGGAAGCCCGGGATCCACATCCACTCCTTGGTCCAGCGTTCGGTCGGCGCCTTGACGGTGAGGATCTCCTGATCGAACTCCAGCCCCATGGTGGCGGCCGGGCTGCCAAAGGCGACGTTGTCGATCAGCGTCTTGCCATCCTGCTCATAGAGGCTCAGCCCCAGATTGGTCAGCCGCTCCTCGCCATCCGCCCCATCCGGTACGGCGATCAGCAGGGTGAACTTGCGCGGTTTGCCCACCGCATCTTCACCGAGGATCCGCAGCCGTAGGGTGCTCTCCGCCTCCACTTCACCCATGGTTTGGGCCAGCTGGGCAGGCGGGGTCTCGCGATAGGGGTCGTGCACCATGTCCATCCAGAAACCCGGGCGGAACAGGGTAAAGGCGACCAGTAACAGCAGCAGGCTCTCGTACCAGCGGCTCTTCACCAGGAACCAGCCCTGGGTGGCGGCGGCGAAGATCAGCATGGCGATGGTCGCCACGATGAAGATCAGCACCCCGTGGGCGAAGTCCACGTCGATCAGCAGCAGATCGGTGTTGAAGATAAACAGGAACGGCAGCGCCGCGGTACGCAGGCTGTAGTAAAACGCCGTGATCCCGGTCTTGATGGGATCGCCCTTGGAGACAGCTGCAGCCGCGAAGGAGGCCAGCCCCACCGGCGGCGTCACATCCGCCATGATGCCGAAGTAGAAGACGAACAGGTGCACCGCGATCAGCGGCACGATCAGCCCGTTTTGCTGCCCCAGCGTCACTACCACCGGTGCCAGCAGGCTGGAGACGACGATGTAGTTGGCAGTGGTGGGCAGCCCCATGCCGAGGATCAGGCTCAACAGGGCGGTGAGCAGCAGCATCAGCAGCAGGTTGCCCATGGAGAGGAACTCCACCAGATCAGCCAGCACCAGACCAACCCCGGTCTGGGAGACCGCACCCACGATAATCCCCGCGGTGGCGGTGGCAATGCCGATACCGATCATGTTGCGGGCACCGGCGACCAGCCCTTCCCGCAGATCCACCACGCCGTCCACGACGGTGCCGTAGTCGTGCTTGCCGTCCTTGCGCAGCCAGTTGAGCAGCGGGCGCTGGGTCAGCAGGATGATCACCAGCATCACGGTCCCCCAGAAGGCGGACAGCCCCGGCGAGAGGCGTTCCACCATCAGGCACCACACCAGTACCACCACCGGCAGCAGGAAGTGCAGGCCGGAGAGCAGCACGGCGCGGGTATCGGGCAACTCGGTGAGCGGCTTGTCGGGATCTTCGGCGGGCAACGGTTCATTGCTGGCGGCGATCTTCAACAGGGCCACATAGGTGGCAGCCAGCAGTACCGAGATCCCCGGCAGGGCGTAGTCACCCAGCGCAGGTTTGAGCCAGCCGAGGCCATAGTAGACCGCCAGTGACAGGCCGCTGATGAGGGCCGCGCCAAAGGCGAAGCCGGTCAGGCGGCGTAGCCAGGGTTTGGGCTGATGGTTGCCGATGGGCTGCATGCCCAGTTTCAGCGCCTCCAGATGGACGATGTAGAGCAGCGCTATGTAGGAGATGGCGGCAGGCAGGAAGGCGTGCTTGATGATCTCCACGTAGGGGATGCCCACATACTCCACCATCAGGAAGGCGGCGGCTCCCATCACAGGTGGCATGATCTGGCCGTTGACCGAGGAGGCCACTTCGACCGCCCCCGCCTTCTCTGAACTGAAGCCCACCTTCTTCATCATCGGGATGGTGAAGGTGCCGGTGGTCACCACGTTGGCAATCGACGAGCCGGAGATCAGACCGGTCAGGCCGGAGGCGACCACTGCCGCCTTGGCCGGGCCGCCGCGCAGGTGACCGAGCAGGCTGAAGGCGAGCTGGATAAAGTAGTGACCGGCACCGGCCCGCTCCAGCAGGGCGCCGAACAGCACGAACAGGAACACGAAGCTGGTGGAGACGCCAAGGGCGATGCCGAACACCCCTTCGGTGGTGATCCACTGGTGGTTGGCCAGCGCGCTGAAGCTGACCCCGCGGTGTGCCAGCAGTCCCGGCATCCAGGGGCCCGCCAGACTGTAGACCAAAAAGACGATGGCGATGACCGCCAGTGCCGGCCCCAGCGCGCGGCGCGCCGCTTCCAGCAGCAGCGGAATGCCGATGCAGGCGGTCACCAGATCGGCGGTGGTCAGGGTGCCGGGACGCAGCGCCAGCGCTTCATACATCACGAACAGGTAAGACGCGGCGCCAGCAGCAATCAGGCCGAGGGCGATATCGCCGAGGGGGACCCGATCTCGCGGCGAGGAGCGAAATGCCGGGAACACCAGAAAAGCCAGCAACAGGGCAAAAGTGAGGTGAATGGAGCGGGTTTCGGTGTCATTGAGTACGCCAAATCCCACCATGAAGGGGAGTGGTGAGGCGATCCAGAGCTGGAACAGCGACCAGGCCAGCGCCAGGGCGGTGATGATCCAGCCCAGCGGGCCCAGCGGCAGGCGAGCGCCCACATCCTGGGCGATCAGTTCCTCGGTAGAGAGTTGTTTATCTTGCATAGGGTTAACTTGTGCCAACGAGTACAACAAGAGCGACACCCGCCCCCGCAATCAGGCGGCAGACGGGTGTCGAAGAGAGTGACAAAGGCCCCGGGGCCTTCAATCAGAGCCAGCCGCGCTCTTTGTAGTAGCGGGCAGCCCCTTCATGCAGCGGTGCAGAGAGACCCACCTTGATCATGTCGGCCTCTTTCAGGTCGGCAAAGGCAGGGTGCAGGCGCTTGAAGCGATCCAGGTTGTCGAACACCGACTTGACCAGCTGATAGACCACTTCCGGATCAGTTTTGGCGCTGGTGGAGAGCACCGCTTTGCCACCGATGGAGGGGGTTGGCTTGTCGCTGCCCTTGTAGATACCGCCCGGGATCTCGGCCTTGCTGTAGTAGCTCTTCTCGGCCAGCAGTTTGTCGATGTCGGCGCCGGTCACAGGTACCAGTACCGCATCGGTGGTGGTGGAGGCTTCCTGAATGGCACCGTTCGGGTGACCCACGAAGTAGCTCATGGCGTCGATGTTGTTGTCACCGAGGGCGGAGGCCTGTTCGGCCGGTTTCAGCTCGGAGACCAGACCGAAGTCGCCCTTCTTCCAGCCTTTGACCGCCATGATCTCTTCCATGGTGTCACGCTGGCCGGAGCCCGGGTTGCCGATGTTGACGCGCTTGCCCTTCAGATCGTCGAAGCTGGCGATCTTGGCATCGCGGCGAGCCAGGATGGTGAACACCTCGCTCTGCAGGGAGAAAACGGCGCGAATGTCATCCATGGCACCTTCGGCTTGGAACGGCGGCAGCCCTTTCATCGCCTTGAACTGGTGGTCGGATTGCATGATGCCGAAGTTGAATTCGCCGCTACGGATGCCGTTGACGTTGGCAACACCGCCACCGCTGGCCGGGGCGTTGCACTTGATCTGGTGATCGGCGGCGCCGCGATTGAGGAAGCGGCAGATGGACTGGCCAGCGACATAGTAAACGCCGGTCTGACCGCCGGTGCCGATGGTCACGAAGCGCTCCTGCGCTTGTACCGGACCACCGAATGAGACACCGACCAGAGCCGCCGACAGGGCGCACGCCAAAGTTAATCCTTTCATTTTTTCTCCCTTTTCTTTGATTTTGTTTATCCGTTCCCCGGATAAATTGATGGCAACCCCGTTCTGCGCCGGGCTTGCCCACTCTTCTCGTTGCACGAAAGCGGGGGAGTTGATCACCCCTTTCCGGCAGTCACCCCATCCTGTGGTGAGGCTACCGACCTCCTGTCGGTCGAAGATAAATTGGCCCCTGAGGGGCCAAATAAAAAGTTGCAAGCACTCCGATTAAGCACATTCACCCAACATAAATCAAACGAAATGGCAAAATCACGGAGTTAAATCTTGAGAAACATGACCTCGATCATTCATTTTCTAGCCGCAGATTAATTTGATATGAAGGGAAATGGAAGAGGGAAAAACTACGAGAGGATTCTTATGCGGCCCTTGCGTGACAAGG
The DNA here is from genome assembly GCF_027705695.1 of Aeromonas sp. QDB62. NCBI lineage: Bacteria > Pseudomonadati > Pseudomonadota > Gammaproteobacteria > Aeromonadales > Aeromonadaceae > Aeromonas > Aeromonas sp. QDB62. The sequence goes on from NZ_JAPDCD010000013.1 coordinate 20,762, forward strand.
GCCGGAGTCATGATGGATCAGTTGGCCGGGGCGGCCAGATCCAGGATAAAGGCGTATTCCAGCGCGATATCCTCGTAGGCTTTGAAGCGGCCCGACTTGCCACCGTGGCCGGCGTCCATGTCGGTGTTCAGTAACAACTTGTTATCATCCGTTTTCAGCTCGCGCAGCTTGGCGACCCACTTGGCGGGCTCCCAATACTGCACTTGCGAGTCGTGCAGCCCGGTGGTGACCAGCAAGTTGGGGTAGGCTTGCGCCTTCACCTGATCGTAGGGGCTGTAGCTCTTCATGTAGTCGTAGTAGCGCTTCTGGTTCGGGTTGCCCCACTCGTCATACTCCCCGGTGGTGAGGGGGATGGACTCGTCCAGCATGGTGGTGACCACATCGACGAACGGCACCTGCGCCACCACGCCGCGATAGAGTTCTGGCGCCTGATTGATGACGGCCCCCATCAGCAGACCACCGGCGCTGCCGCCCATGGCGTAGACCTGATCTTTGGCACCGTAGCCTTGCTCCACCAGCGCCTTGGTGACATCGATGAAGTCATTGAAGGTATTCTGTTTTTTCAGCAACTTGCCATCTTCGTACCAGTGGCGGCCCAGCTCTTCACCACCCCGGATATGCGCAATGGCGTAGACGAAGCCGCGATCCAGCAGGCTCAGGCGCGAGCTGCTGAAGTCGGGATCCATGCTGGCGCCGTAGGAGCCGTAGCCATAGACCAGCAGCGGATTCTTGGGCGTATCGGCCTGCTCTTTCTTGAACTTGTCCTTGCGATAGACCAGCGACACCGGCACCGCTACGCCGTCGCGGGCTGTCACCCAGAGTCGCTCGCTGGCGTACTGGTCGGCCTTGAAACCTGCCACCGGCTGCTGCTTGAGCAGGGTGCGCTTGCCGCTCGCCATATCCAGCTCATAGGTGGAGGCGGGGGTGGTCATGGAGGAGTAGCCATAGCGCAGGGCGCTGGTATCCGGCTCCGGGTTGTAGGCGAGCCAGGTGACATAAGCGGGATCGTCGAAGGCGATCTCCTTCTCGTCACCGCTCTGCCAGTTGATCTGGCGCAGTCGGGTCAGCCCCTTGTTGCGCTCCTCCAGCACCAGCCAATCCTTGAACAGGGCGTAGCTCTCCAGCAGCACGTCCGGATTGGGGGCGATCACCGCCTTCCAGCGATCGACCGGGCTCTCTTTGGTCTCGTAGAGGCCGAAGTTCTTGCCGTCCTTGTTGGAGCGCACATAGAAGCGGCCGCGGTAGTGATCCAGGCTGTATTCGTGGTCCACCTGACGGGGCAGGAACAGGCGGGGGGCGTGTTCCGGCTGGTTGGCATCGATCAGTCGTGCTTCGCCGGTAGTCGTACTGGAGAGGGCGATGACGATGAAATCTTCCGAGGTGGTGGCGTAGAGGCTGACGTAGAAGGAGTCATCCTTCTCCTCGTAGACCAGCTTGTCCGTGGCCGGATCCGTCCCGAGCGTATGGCGATAGACCTGATAGGGCAGCAGGGTCTGCGGGTGCTTGCGCACATAGAAGACGGTCTTGTTGTCGTTGGCCCACACCAGATTGCCGGAGGTATTTTCCAGCTTGTCGGTGGCCCACTGGCCGCTCTCCAGATCGAGGAACTGGATCTGGTACTGACGACGGGAGAGGAAATCTTCCGCCACAGCCAGCCAGCGGTTGTTGCGGCTCACCTCAAGGGCGCCGAGGGCATAGAACTCGTGCCCTTCAGCCCGCTGGTTGCTGTCGAGCAGCAGGCTCGCCTGCTCTTCGCCGAGCTTGGTGCGCGAATAGATCCCGTACTCCTTGCCCGGCTCATAGCTGGTCTGGTAGCGGTAGCCATTCTTCACATAGGGCACCGACTCATCCTGTTGGGGGATGCGGGCCACCATCTCTTTGTAGAGCTGTTCGCGCAGGGGCTGGGTCGGCTTGAGCATGGCCTCGGTATAGGCGTTCTCGGCCTCGAGGTATTGCAGTACTTCCGGCGCCTGACGCTGGTCGTCGCGCAGCCAGTAGTAGTTGTCGATGCGGGTATCCCCGTGTTTTTTCAGGGTGCGGGGATGTTTGGCGGCCACGGGCGGCTGGATTGGATGTTCGCTTGTCAGCATGACGGGCTCTTCATTGGCATAAGTGGGGGGGAGAACTGTCAGAAAGGCTAGCAGCAGAACTCCTCGGGAAAAGGTAAACATGTCGCATCCTTGGCGCTGGAAAGGGTTGGTAGACCTGAGCATCGGCTCCATGAATTGGCATTAAATCTGCCCCTTGTTGCCGGTGGTTGCAAGCAATCCCTTGTTATTGCAGGAAATGTAATCAAAAAAAGCCGCTATCTCGCGATAGCGGCCCTCTTTCTGGCCATGAGCGGCAAGAGTCCGCTCAGGTGTGCCTCACATGATATGGGAGTGTCCTCTCATGACCAGTCTTCGTCAGCCGGGGTAGCTCGACCAGTGGGTGGTCGCGCCCTCGTTGCTGATACTCAGTACCTCATAGGGATGGCCCGGAATATCCATGCCCGGCGCACTCTGGGGCATGCCCGGAATGGTCAGGCCACGAATTGCCGGTTTTTCCCTGAGCAGCTTCTGCACATCGGCGGCCGGTACATGCCCCTCGATCACATAGCCATTTACGATACCGGTATGGCAAGAGGCCAGTTCCGGCGCGATACCGTATTGCTGCTTCACTGCGCCGAGCTGCTCGGTTTCGATGACCTCCAGTTCGAAGCCATTCTGCTCCATGTGCTCGTTCCAGCTTTGGCAGCAGCCACAATATCTGGATTTGTAGACGGTCATCTTCTCGGCCGCGAGAGCCGAAAAGCTGACGGTACCGGCCAGCATGGCCAGTAACAGGGGTTTGTACATCACTCACCTCAGATTGAAAGAAAAGATGCCCGATACGGGATGCGTTTCAGATCTGGGTGCGTGGGGGACGTTCGAGCCGCTCGCACGGGGCGTCCGGCATAAAGAGAGAGGGGGAGGCGAAGTCGGGGGTATCCGGTTCCAGCACGGCGACCGTCAGGCTGTCGCTGCCTACCAGTGTCATCGAGAGGGCGGTGGTAAAGCTGCCGCAGGGCATCGCTTTTTCCAGGGTACGCTCGCTCTGGCTGCAGTGGGTGGTCAGGGTACAGAGGTCGGTTGCGGCCCGGCTGCCAAACGACATCAACACCAGCACCAGACTCCACAAGGGGAGCCAGCGACGGGCGTGAGCGAGTTGGCGACGGGTGAGAACCATGGAATGACTCGAAAATAACAAGGGGCACATGGTAACCCTGTGCCCCGGGGGAGGGTCAAGCCCTCCCCATGGTGTCAGTCAGCCCGGATTCAAGGTTGCTGACGGGTCGCCGCCAGCACGATCTCGCGCACGCAGACGTTGGCAGGCTGGTTCCAGGCGTAGAGCACCGCATCGGCGATCACTTCCGGCGCAATAACGCCGCCCATCTGATCTTTCCAGTCGTGGTAACCGGCCTTGATGTTCTCGTCAGTGGTATGGCTGAGCAGCTCGGTCTCGACCGCACCCGGGGCAATGGTCACCATCCGTACGCCCACATCGGCCACCTCTTCGCGGATGTTCTCGGTCAGGGCGTGGACGGCGAACTTGGTGGCGCAGTAGGCAGCATGGCTCGGGAAGGTCTTGCGACCGGCGATGGAGCTGATGTTGATGATGGTGCCGCTGCGGCGCTCCTTCATCCCGGCCAGCACCGCGTGGACGCCGTTCAGCACCCCCATCACGTTGATGTTGAGCATCTGCTGCCACTCGGCCGGATCCTGCACGTCAGCCTGACCCAGCAGCATGACGCCGGCGTTGTTGACCATGCAGCCGACCGGGCCAAATTTGGCTTCCGCCTGCTGGACGGCGGCCTTCATGGCGGCGGTGTCGGTCACATCGACCCCGATGCAGAGGGTATCGGGCAGGTTCAGTGCCTGCATCGGCTCGACCCGGCGGGCCAACAGCAGCAGCGGATGACCGGCGGCAGAGAAGGCACGGGCGATGGCGGCACCGATCCCGGCGGAGGCGCCGGTGATCACGACGAGAGATTTGGACATGGGTCTTTCCTTCTGATTCAAGAGTCGGTTTGAGCAAACAGGTGGCTGGCCAGCACGGAACCCAATCACTATAGTCACTGCATCTATAAGTGATAAATATTGTTTTCCGCTGGTTATCATCTGAAAAAACTATGGTTGGGCTTATGCTGGACTTGAGATTGCTGCGTTTCTTCATCGCCATCTATGAAGAGAAGAACATCACGGCGGCGGCCGAGCGCTGCCACGTCAGCCAGCCCTCCCTCTCGGCGGGACTGCGCCAGCTGGAAGAGGCGCTCGGTGACAGTCTGTTTGTCCGGGGCAAGAAGGGGGTGGTGGCGAAAGATCCGGCCCACTATCTCTATCCCCACGCGGTCAAGCTGGTGGAGGAGGCGCGCCGTCTGCCGGAGTTGTTTCGCCAGAAAGCGACGCGCGCGAAGCTCAATATCGCCATCATGCCGGACTTGAGTCGCCGCTGGGTGGCCGGGCTGCTGCAGCAAGTACAGCGCGTGCTGCCGCAGCTGGATCTCACCCTCTCCGACTACACCACGCCCGCCGACTGCCGCTTGACGCTGGATGCCCTGCGCCGGGAGGACGAGATCTTCCTGCCGCTGTGGGAGGAGGATTACGTGCTCTGCGTGCCGGTCCACCATCCCCTGGCCAGCCGCGAAAGGATCGAGCTGGCCGAGCTGCAACATTATGATTTTATTGAGTGCCCGCCCTGCGAAGCCCATCAGCAGACTATCGGCCTGCTGGCCTGTGACCGCCTTACCCTCAATCTGGTGGCCAAGGCCGAGAGCAAGGGGCTGGTGATGGCGCTGGTGCTGGCGGGGGTCGGCATCAGTTTTCTACCGGACGGGCTGGTGGAGGATGAGGCGGGGCTCTGTACCCTGCCGGTGAGCGGGCCGCGGATGTTTCGCCGGATTGGGCTCTGCTATCCCGCCCACCAGACCCTCAATCCGGCGCTGCGGGAGCTGATCCCCGAGTTGGCAGGTTATGGCGCTTCCTGATAAGGTCGCTTTCCGGTGCACCTTTACGATGCAGCTCCCCAGACTCCCCTTTTCTGTTTACCGTGCCTTGCACTGCAAGGCTTTGTTCGGGTGATGTGGTCATGAAACGCATTCTGGTAATTTTTTCCCATCCCGCTCTGCAGAGCTCGCGGGCCAACAAGCAGCTGTTGCAGGCGATTGAGGGGCTGGAGGGGGTCACGGTTCACGACCTCTACCAGCACTATCCCGACATGTTCATCGATGTGAAGCGGGAGCAGGCGCTGCTCTGTGAGCACGACATCATCGTCTTTCAGCACCCGTTTTACTGGTACTCCTGCCCGGCCATCATGAAGGAGTGGATGGATCTGGTGCTGGAGTACGGCTACGCCTACGGCCCCGAAGCCCATGCCCTCAAGGGCAAGCAGTGGCTGAGCGCCATCACCACCGGCGGGGCGCCGGAGTCCTACTGCAGCGAGGGGTACAACAGCCGACCGCTGCTCGATTTTCTGCTGCCATTTCAGCAGGCTGCCACCTTGTGCGGCATGAACTGGCTGCCCCCCTTCGTGCTGCACTCCTTTCACAAGATCAAGGATCCCGCCGCCCTTCGCCGTTGTGGGCAGGATTACCGCCAGCTGCTTTGTGCCTTGCGTGATGATCACTTGACCCCGGAGCAGTTGGCTGGGCGCCCTTATCTGCGCGACTTGCTGGAGGTGCTTTGATGAAATACGGGCAGCTTGTTGGCCGAGCGCATGAGCCGGATCAGACCTTCACACGGAGGGCTGACTGATGGGCCACGGGATCCTGTTTGATGCCTTTATCTACCTCTCTGCCGCCGTTATCGCGGTGCCGCTGGCCAAACGCTGGGGGCTGGGCTCGGTGCTCGGCTACCTGCTGGCGGGGATCATCATAGGCCCCTTCCTGCTGGGGTTGGTGGGCGAACAGAAGGATGTGATGCACTTCGCCGAGTTTGGCGTGGTGCTGATGCTGTTTCTGGTCGGGCTGGAATTGCGTCCGGCCCTCTTGTGGCAGCTGAAGGGGCCGATCCTCGGCACCGGCGGCCTGCAGGTGCTGCTCACTACGGCGGCGCTGACCGGCGTGGCGCACCTGATCGGTCTGCCGCTGCAACAGGGGCTGGCCATCGGCCTGATCCTGGCGCTCTCCTCCACCGCCATCGTGTTGCAGAGCCTGCAGGAGCGCAAACTGATGCAGAGCGAGAGCGGTCGCTCCGCTTTTGCCGTGTTGCTGTTTCAGGATATTGCGGTCATTCCGATCCTGGCGATCCTGCCGCTGCTGGCCATCGCGCCGGTCGCCAGCAATGGCGGCTCCGAACTGGCGGGTTGGCAACATGGTCTGCTGGTGGTCGCGGCGATATCCGGCATCGTGCTGGGTGGCCACTACCTGATGCGGCCGGTGTTTCGCGCCATCGCCCAGTCCCATATGCGGGAGATCTTCGTCGCCGCCGCCCTGCTGCTGGTGATCGCCATCGCGGTGCTGATGGAGTCGGTGGGCCTCTCGCCCGCTCTTGGCTCCTTCCTCGCCGGTGTGGTGCTGGCCGACAGCGAATATCGCCACGAGCTGGAGGCGGACATAGAGCCGTTCAAGGGCTTGCTGCTCGGTTTGTTCTTTATGTCGGTGGGGGCGGGGATCGATTTTGGCCTGTTTGCCGAGCACCCCTTCCTCATCCCTACGCTGGTGGTTGGTTTGATGGCGCTCAAATGGCTGGTGCTGATGGCGCTCGGCTTTGCCATCCGCATCTCGCCGAGTCAGCGCTGGACCTTCGCACTGGCGTTGGCGCAAGGGGGCGAGTTTGCCTTCGTGCTCTTTTCGTTTGCGGCGCAAAACCGGGTGTTGCCCGGTGAGACCATCTCGCTGCTGACGCTGGTGGTGGCGCTCTCCATGGCGTTGACCCCGCTGCTGCTGATCCTCAACGATCGGGTGATCCAGCCCTGGTTCGATTACCGTAACCAGAGCGACACACCGCAGCATGAGCAACCTGAGCTGGTGGAGCATCCGGTGATCATCGCAGGCTTCGGCCGCTTCGGTCAGATCGTGGGGCGTCTGCTGCATGGTCACGGCATCGGCACTACCATCCTCGAGCAGGATGCCAGCCAGATAGAAACGCTGCGCAAGTATGGCTATCAGGTCTTCTATGGCGATGCCAGCCGGATCGATTTGCTCCATGCCGCAGGGGCGCACAAGGCGAAGTTGCTGGTGCTCTCCATCAACGATCCTGCCACCTCGCTGGCGGTGATTGAGATGGTGCAGAAGCACTTCCCGCACCTGAAGATCCTGGCGCGAGCGCTGGATCGACCCCATGCCCACGAGATCCTGCGGCACGGGGTCGAGAGCGTGCACCGGGAAACCCTGGGCTCGGCGGTCGATCTGGGGGTGGAGGCCCTGACCCAGCTTGGGTTTAGAGCCAACCAAGCCTGGCGGGCGGGGCAGACCTTCAAGCAGCACGATAACTGGTTGTTGCGCGAGCAGGTCAACTATCTGGACGACGAACACACTTATATCAACAAGAGCCTGCAATACCGGGAGATCCTCTCCGATCTGTTGCAAGACGACGAGGAGGGGCAGGAGCGTATCCATGCCCACAACTGGAACAGCGGGCTACCCGACGACGACAAGGAAGCAAAATGATTGCCTATTACCCCATGTTCAAACACCTACATATGACGCTGGCGCTGGTCAGTCTGCTGCTCTTTATCTATCGCTGGAGTCTGGCGCTGGCCGGCAGCGATCGGTTGCAGCAGAAGTGGCTGAAGATCCTGCCCCATATCAACGACACCTTCCTGCTGCTGTTTGGTGTGCTGCTGGCGGTGACCTTGCAGCTGAGCCCCGGCCAACAACCCTGGCTGATGGCCAAGCTGATGGCACTGGTGCTCTATATCGGTCTGGGTGTCATGGCGCTCAAGCGCCCGGCCCGCGGTCAGAAGCTGGTGGCCGGTGTGGCGGCGCTGGCGGTGTTTGGCTACATGGTCGGTGCAGCCATCACCAAGTCAGCCTGGTCGTGGCTGCTGTAAATGATTCGGGGGAGGTACGCCTCCCCCTATCGAGATATTATTCTGTTTAATTATTTTATTTTGGATTGTTTACCTGTCGCAAGTTCATCCCCTAGAACTTTAATTTGATGGTTTTGTTGCTGATTTTATCCCTCTCCGCCCCTGCTTTTTTCATATTTTCTCTTATATATCAACATCATGATTGTGTTTGTATGAAAATGGCGACAGTTGTCGCAGCAAAACTTGCGACATAGACTGTCGCAAGTCACGACTAGCATACAGTCAACGCTAAACCAGTGAAGGCAAGCACCATGAGCAAGAAGCTGTTACGACAACTGACCTTGGCGCGTTGCATCCCGCACCGCCCTTACAAGCTGACCGCCAGCCAACTCCAGGTAAAACTGGAAGAGGAAGGTATCCACGTCAGTCTGCGTACCGTGCAACGGGACCTGGAGGAGATGTCCGGCATGGGACTGTTCGACCTCACCTCGGACGAGCGCAGCAAACCCCATGGCTGGTGCTTCGAGCGCCACGGCCTCAATGACTTTGCCAATATCATGCCGCTCTCGCTGGCTGTGGCCCTGAAAACCTGGAGTGATCAGGCGAGCCAACTGTTGCCGGCGAGTGTACTGACCGAATTGAATCCGCTGGTCGACAAGGCGAGCCAGGTGATCCGCGACAGCCAGAGTGAACTGGCCGAACGCTGGCTGGAGAGTGTCCACCAGTCACCGCGTCCGTTTGCCGGCAACCCGGAGATCCGCCGCAGCACCCTGATCCGCGATGCGCTCTGGCGTGGTCGCAAGTTCAGTGCCGAGATCCAGCGCGTGATCAAAGAGCGCACCGTGTGGCTCTGCTACGACCGTATCAACCCGCTCGGCATTCTCAATCAGCCGGACGGTCCGATCCTGCTCTGCACCCTGTCCGAGCTGGATCCCAAGGTCTACGGTATCCCGTTTGACCATATCAAGAACGTGGAGCTGACCAACTTCAGCGCCACCCAGCCGAAGGATTTCAATATCCAGAAGCTGATCCGCGATCAGGGCTATCAGGATGTGAGCGGCCCGATCCGCTTCGTCGGCCGGATCGATGCCAACAGCCAGTCGCTGGTGGATAATCAGATCCCCGGCAACAACCCGCGCATGACCCGCTATGACAAGCGCAGCGTGGTGGTGGAGACCGAAGTGCAGGACACCCCGGAGTTTCGCAGCTGGCTGAACAACATCAGCGGTGAACTGGAGGTGCTGGCACCGGAATCGCTGCGCAAGGCCTATCTCAATCCGGCCAACCGCTTGAGCTGATTAAGAAATTGCATGTGAAGAGTCGAGCCTGGTCTCGGCTCTTTTTTTTTGCTGTTTTTTTAAGCATATTTATTCAACTAATTTTTAAGTCTTAACGACAGGATTGAACCGTTTTCCTGCCCCGTTTTTGGGGGCGAAACCCGTGTAAGAGATCTGCCATAGCCACTGTAAGAGGCTGGCGCTTTGAACCGTACGCGAAGCCATGCCAGAATGATCGAGATTTCCTGTGAAACTAATTAACTATCTGATATTAAAGGGTTAGTTTTTAAGTTTGTTTTTTGAAATGGGAGCGGCATCAGATCTTTATCATCGGATGGCCCTTGTTCGGGGTGCGCATTTCCTTACTATGGGTCTCACAAGGACGGAGCTGGTCCGGCAGGATGCAGGGCAGCGCATAAAGATGGAATAGTCCGCAGGATGTGGACAAGGGACACCTCAGGATGAGCTCGATAATCAGGATGATTATCGTCACGGATGAATAAAGGAACACCGCAGGACGCGGCAGGACACTCTCGGGATGAGAGCAGAACGAACGGAACCTCGTTCTTCAGGATGAACAGGACCTCGCCGGATGCGAGAGGAATACTTCAGGATGAAGTGAGATAACCCGGATGGTTATCGGTCAGGAAGACGCAAGGACCCCCACAGGACGTGGTAATGGACACCTCCAGGATGGAGACAGTGAAGCAGTTCAGGATGAATTGCCAGGCCAGGAACGCCGCAGGACACGCCAACGGATTGGAAAGGGGATATTCCAAAGGATTAGGATAACGTCAGGGATTGCAGGGAGCATTGCAGTTCTACGGACAGGACGACACGACTCTAGGGGACGGCTACCGCCGTCCCCTTTTCTTTTATGGTTTGCCCGAGAGATTGCCGCGCTGGGCGGCGTTGACGATCTCTTGCAGGCGCTGACGAATGTCGACCATGCCAAACACACCAAATATCAGCACAGTGACAAACTCGGTCTTGGTGACCGCGAAGTAGCGTTTGCAAGCTGCCTTGATCATGCTGGCCTGCAGCCAGTGCAGCAGCGCGACAATTACGCCGCAGACCGGCAGAAAACCGTTGAGTTTGCCGGGCAGCGGGGCAATCAGGCTCACCAGCACGCCAAACCAGAAGAACAGTACCAGCCCCATCGCCAGCAGATTAAAGACTCGCTTCATTGTTTACCTCCCTTAGATAGAGTTGGTAGCAGACCTGGCCTGCTTGTTTGTCCTTGAGCAACTGCCAGCTGGCAGGCAGCGCCAGATCGGCCATCTCTTTTTCCCGCTCCAGATAGATCAGGGCATCCGCTGCCAGCCAGCCGCGCTGCTCCAGCAGTTCGCAAACTTGCGGCAGCAGCTCGCGGCGAAACGGTGGATCGAGGAACACCAGATCGAAAGGGGTGGCAGGGCCTTGCAGCCAGCTCACCGCATCAGACTGGATCACCTGACCCTGACTGCTGCCGAGGGCGGCCAGATTCTTCTTGATCTGGTCGGCGGCCCCCTTGTCCATTTCGATCAGGGTCACCTGCTCGGCATAGCGCGACAGCGCCTCCAGGCCGAGTCCACCGCTGCCGGCAAACAGGTCGAGGCAGCGGGTGCCGCGAATGTGGGGGGCTAGCCAGTTGAAGATGGTCTCTTTGACGCGATCCGTGGTGGGTCTGAGCCCTTCCACATCCTTGACCGGCAATTTGCGGCCTCGCCACTGGCCGCTGATGATTCTTACAAAGCCCGATTTTCCTTGCGGGGCGGGACTCTTGCTCGGGTTGCTACGGCTGGATTTCACTCTGGGCATCGCGTTTCATCGTCAGAAAATAAAGTGGTAGTATAAGGCGGTTCATTTTTATGCCGACCCGCCAAGGGACGGCTATCTTAGCAGTCAGCCTTTGATGTGAGTATTTTTAGATGGCAAAAGGTTTGTTTTCCTGGCTGGGTTTCGGCCGCAAGAAAGAAGAGGCTGAGGCTGTCCAACCACAGACACCCCAAGCCACCCCCGTTACCGTTGAGCCCGAGGTCGCTGCTACCCCCGCTCCCGTTTCCGATAGTACGCCGGCTGTTGCCCCCGAAGTGCCTGCCAGCGCACACAATACCGTTTTGCAAGATGATTGCTGCCTGCCGACCGAGCTGGACGACCACGGTCCGCTGGTGGTTGAGGAGTGCGCCTCCGATCTGGAGCCGGTGATCGTCAACGAAGCGCTGCTCGCCGAAGAGGAACGTGCAGCCGCAGAGGCGCAAGCTGCCGAAGCCGCTCGTATCGCGGCAGAAGCACAAGCTGCCGAAGCTGCTTGTATTGCCGCAGAAGTGCAGGCTGCGGAAGAAGCTCGTATCGCTGCCGAAGCCCGCGCCGCGGAAGAGGCCCGAATTGCAGCCGAAGCCCGCGCCGTAGAAGAAGCGCGTATCGTCGCCGAAGTCCGCGCTGCGGAAGAGGCTCGTATTGCTGCCGAAGCTCGTGCTGCAGAAGAGGCTCGCATTGCTGCTGAAACCCGTGCAGCGGAAGAGGCCCGTATCGCCGCCGAAGCTCGTGCTGCAGAAGAGGCTCGTATTGCTGCCGAAGTCCGTGCCGCGGAAGAAGCCCGTATTGCCGCCGAAGCTCAGGCTGCAGAAGAGGCTCGTATTGCTGCCGAAGTCCGTGCCGCGGAAGAAGCCCGTATTGCCGCCGAAGCCCGCGCCGCGGAAGAGGCTCGCATTACTGCCGAAGCCCGTGCTGCGCAAGAGGCTCGTATTGCAGCCGAAGCCCGCGCTGCAGAAGAAGTGCGTATTGCCGCTGAAGCTCAAGCTGCGGAAGAAGCGCGTATCGCCAAAGAGGCCCAGCGAGCGGAAGACCTGCGGCTGGTCGCCGAGATGGAGGCTGAGGCCGCCGCGCTGGCCGCCCTGCCACTGGCCGCCAAGGTGGACGACGACACTCAGGACAAACCGCAGCGGGAGGGCTTCTTTGCTCGCCTCAAGCGCAGTCTGGTGCGCACCAAGGAGAATATCGGCTCCGGCTTCTTCGGTCTGTTCCGTGGCAAGAAGATTGACGATGAGCTGTTCGAAGAGCTGGAGACCCAGTTGCTGACCGCCGATCTCGGCGTGGATACCACCACTCGCATCATCGAAGGCCTGGTGCAGCATGCGGATCGCAAACAGCTCAAGGATGCCGAGGCGCTCTATGGCCTGCTCAAACAGGACATGGGCGAGATGCTGGCCAAGGTCGAGCAGCCGCTGGTGATCGACACCAGCAAGAAGCCTTACGTGATCCTGATGGTCGGCGTGAACGGCGTCGGCAAGACCACCACCATCGGCAAGATGGCCAAGCAGTTCCAGGCCGAAGGCAAGAGTGTGATGCTGGCGGCGGGTGATACCTTCCGTGCCGCTGCGGTCGAGCAGTTGCAGGTTTGGGGTCAGCGCAACAATATTCCGGTGATCGCCCAGCATACCGGTGCCGACTCCGCTTCCGTGATTTATGACGCCATCGAGGCTGCCCGCTCCCGCGGCGCCGATGTGTTGATCGCCGACACCGCCGGTCGCCTGCAGAACAAGAGCAACCTGATGGAAGAGCTCAAGAAAGTGGTGCGGGTGATGAAGAAGCTGGACGAAGAGGCCCCTCACGAGGTCATGCTGACCCTGGATGCTGGCACCGGGCAAAATGCGTTGAGCCAGGCCAAGCTGTTCAGCGAGGCAGTGGGCCTGACCGGTATCACCCTGACCAAGCTGGATGGGACGGCCAAGGGCGGCGTCATCTTCGCGGTGGCCGACAAGTTCCAGATCCCGATCCGCTATATCGGGGTGGGCGAGGGGATCGACGATCTGCGTCCCTTCGTTGCCAACGACTTCATCGAGGCGCTCTTTAGCCGCGATGAATAAGTCCGGCCGCGATGAGTCAGCTCAGCCGTGATGAGTAAGTGTTCCATACCCCGACTCCGGTCGGGGTTTGTCAATTTCAGGGAACCGTTATGATTCGTTTTGACAAGGTCAGCAAGGTATACAGCGGCGGCCATCAGGCGCTGCAAAAGGTCAGCTTTCACCTGCGCAAGGGGGAGATGGCCTTTCTGACCGGGCACTCGGGGGCGGGCAAGAGTACCCTCCTCAAACTGATCAGCGTGATGGAGCGCCCGACCGATGGTCGCGTCTTCTTTCATGGCGACGATGTCAGCCATATCCAGCGCAGCCAGATCCCCTATGTCCGCCGCCAGATCGGGATGATCTTTCAGGATCACCGGCTGTTGATGGACCGCACCGTGTTCGACAACGTGGCGCTGCCGCTGGTGATCGATGGCTACAGCCACGCCGATATCAACAAGCGGGTCGCGGCGGCGCTCGATAAGGTGGGGTTGCTCGGCAAGGAGCGTTACCAGCCGCGCCAGCTCTCCGGTGGTGAGCAGCAGCGGGTCGGTATCGCCCGTGCCATCGTCAACAAACCGCCGCTGCTGCTGGCGGATGAACCGACCGGTAACCTGGACCCCCAGCTCTCCATGGACATCATGCGGCTATTTCAGGAGTTCAACAATTTTGGGGTCTCGGTGCTGATTGCCACTCACGATCTGGGACTGATCGCCCGCATGCGCTATCGCACCCTGACCCTCAAGGCGGGCCGCATGTATTCGGCCGGGGAGGAGCTCTGATGGCTATCGTTCGTCATAAACAACCGCCGCTGCGCCGTCTGATGATGTACGGGGTTGACCATGTGCGGCAGGCGTTTGCCAGTCTCGGGGAGTTGTGGCGCAATCCGCTCGCCTCCCTGATGACGCTGGCGGTGCTCGGCGTCAGTCTGGCGCTGCCCTCCTGCTTCCACGTGCTGCTGAAAAACGCCGAGGTAGTGGAGGGGAGCTGGCAGACCAGCTCCCAGATCTCCCTTTACCTGCGCAAGGATCTGCCGGAGCAGAGCATTCTCGATCTGCAGCACCGGATCCTGCTCTATCCCGAGGTGGATTCGGTCACCTATCTGAGCCGTGACGATGCCCTGCGGGAGTTTCGCGAGATCTCCGGCTTCGGCGATGCCCTCGATTATCTGGACAGCAACCCGCTGCCGCCGGTGTTGAGTGTGATCCCGGATCCACGCTGGCAGAATCCGGAAGGGGCCGCCGAGCTGCTCGGCAAGCTCAACAACGAGGATGGGGTCGAGCAGGGCAAGCTGGATCTGCAGTGGCTGACCCGATTGCAGGGGATCATGAACCTGCTGCGCCACACCATTACCGGTATCGCCGTGTTGCTGCTCTCGGCCGTGCTGCTGATCGTCGGCAATACCCTGCGTCTCAACATCCTCAACCAGCGTTCCGAGATCGAAGTGCTCAAGCTGGTGGGGGCGACAGACTCCTTTATTCATCGTCCTTTCCTCTATACCGGCATCTGGTTCGGGGTGATCGGCGGCATGCTGGCCTGGTGGCTGACCGAAGTGATGGTGATCTGGAGCGAAGGGGTGGTGAAGGAGCTGGCGGGCTTGTATAACAGTAACTTCCGGCTGGTCGGCATGGGGGCGGTAGACGGGATCAATCTGATCTTGCTGGGTGCCCTGCTGGGGCTGATCGCCTCCTGGTTCTCGGTCCATCGCCACATTCGCGACATCGAACCATCCTGATTACTTTATCATCAGGGTAAATCGCTGGATTTTGCGAGGTGGATCAAGTAAAAAAGGGGCCGTTTCTGGCTTGGCCCCCATAGTCAGAGTATTCTGAATAACAATGATCTTCCGGATCTTTGCTGGATCCGTGGAACCTTCTGATTTATAAGCAGTCTATTAAGCTGAAGCATTTATACGAGTGTGGCCCCTCTGCCTTGCTCGTCAGACTTGGCAAGCATGTGAAGGTTGCGAGCTCCGCAACAATGGACTTAGCATGCTACTTTTCGGGGGTCCTTCATTGTGACCCCCTTTTTTTGACTGTTCATTCATGATTCATCCTGCAGGCTTAAGATAAGCCGGTCTAAAACTGGGCATGTTCTTTGATACACGCCGCAGAATGGCATCCGGTCAGTAGACAGACCCTCTCAGGGTGTTAGACTGATTCGATTGAAAAGTAAGAGGTAACAGATGGGAACTTCATTGCAGCGCACTATGGCTCTGATTCCGCAAGGTAGTCTGGAAGGCTATATCCAGGCAGTAAACTCTATTCCGGTGCTGAGCGCAGAGGAAGAGCGTGAACTGGCTGAGCGTTTGCAGCAGGATGGCGATCTCGAGGCTGCCCGTCAGCTGGTTATGTCGCACCTGCGCTTTGTCGTTCATGTCGCCAAGAGTTATGCCGGTTACGGCCTGCCTCAGGCCGATCTGGTACAGGAAGGCAATATCGGCCTGATGAAGGCGGTCAAGCGCTTCGATCCGACGGTCGGCGTACGTCTGGTCTCCTTTGCCGTGCACTGGATCAAGGCCGAAATCCACGAATATGTATTGCGCAACTGGCGCATGGTCAAGGTGGCCACCACCAAGGCCCAGCGCAAGCTGTTCTTCAATCTGCGTAAATCCAAAAAGCGTCTGGGCTGGCTGAACCACGAAGAGGTTCAGGCCGTGGCGGCTGATCTCGGCGTCTCCACAAGCGATGTGACCGAGATGGAAGCGCGGATGGCCAACTACGATCAGGCGTTCGATCTGGTGGGTGACGATGAAGAAGAGGGCGGCTTCGCACCGGTTCACTATCTGGAGGACAAATCCTCCGATCTGGCCGCGACCATCGAGAACGATAACTGGGACGATCACGCGACCCGTCGCCTGAGCTCGGCCCTCGCTACGCTGGATGAACGCAGCCAGCACATCATCCGCGCCCGCTGGCTCGATGATGACAGCAAGACCACTCTGCAGGAGCTGGCCGATACCTACGGCGTCTCTGCCGAGCGTGTGCGTCAGCTTGAAAAGAACGCACTCAAGAAGCTGAAAGATGCCATGGAGGCCTGATGCTTCCTCTCATAAAAACAGGGCCTGATGGCCCTGTTTTTGTTTCGCAAGGATCTGGTCGGCCTTGCTTTGGTTACCCTTGAGTGTGTTATGTTGCCGCCACTGCCACATTAGGGAGAGCAGAAGTGAAACTGTTGAACGACCTGTTTACCAACAACCGTGAGTGGGCCGAACGGATCAAGGCCGAAGATCCCGAGTTCTTTGCCACCCTTTCTGCCCAGCAGGCCCCCGAATACCTCTGGATCGGTTGTTCCGACAGCCGGGTGCCCGCCAACCAGCTGATGGGCTTGCTGCCGGGGGATGTCTTCGTCCACCGCAACGTCGCCAATCTGGTGGTGCATACCGATTTCAACTGCCTCTCCGTGCTGCAATACGCGGTAGAAGTGCTCAAGGTGAAGCACATCATCGTCTGCGGTCACTACGGTTGCGGTGGCGTCAAGGCCGCGATGCAGAACCAGGAGCTGGGTCTCATCGACAACTGGCTGCGCAACATCAAGGATGTCTACTTCAAATATGGTGAAGAGCTCGAGGCCATCGAGGATGAGCATGAGCGCTTCGACTACCTGTGCGAGCTGAACGTGGCCGAGCAGGTCGCCAACGTCTGCCATACCACCATCATCCAGAACGCCTGGCGCAAGGGGCAGGAGCTGGCGGTGCATGGCTGGATCTACGGGATCAAGGATGGCTTGCTGCACGATCTCGATCTCTGCATCAGCGGGCCGGATCAGATCCCCGATGTTTATCGCGCCTGGCCGGACATGCGTCCGCCCCATCGTCGGCGCTAGGGAGCTTCATGGTGGCGCCAGCCCTCTATCTGCAGATCAAGCAGCACATTCTGGACGGGATCCGCGAACGCCACTATCAGGCGGGGGACAGGATCCCGACCGAAGCTGCCCTGTGCGAGCTGTTCACCGTGAGCCGGATGACGGTCAATCGGGCGCTGCGCGAACTGGTGGCCGAGGGGTGGCTGGTGCGTACCGCCGGTTCCGGCAGCTTCGTGGCGGACCGGCGTACCGAATCGCCGCTGCTGGCCATTCGCAACATCGCCGACGAGATTGCCGAGCGGGGCAGTGAATACAGCGCCCGGGTGATCCGCCTGCAACGGCTGGCCGCCGACGAGAAGGTAGCGGTACAACTGGGACTGCGGGTTGGCGCCCCCATCTTTCACAGCCTGATCGTCCATCAGGCCGATGGCGAGCCACTGCAGCTGGAGGAGCGCTTCGTCGATGCCGGGCGCCTGCCGGGCTATGGCGAGCAGGATTTCACCCGACAAACCCCCAACCGCTATCTGATGGATGTCTGCCCCCTCTCCGAGATGGAGCACGTGGTGGAAGCCGTGTTGCCGAGTGCCGGTGAGGCGGGATTGTTGCAGATCCGCGTAGATTCCCCCTGCCTGTTGTTGCACCGGCGTACCTGGTCGGAGGGGCATCTGGTCTCCTATGCCCGTTTACTCTCCCCCGGTTCCCGCTACAAGCTCAGCTCCAAGGCTCAGTTAGAGTGAATGTCTATACAGCTCTATTTTGCAAAGCCCACCTCCTGGTGGGCTTTTTTGTGCTTAAACTCTAAGTTTGATGCTGTTATCAGGATGTGAACTCCGCTCTTTCTTTCATCATAGAGATCGACTATAAATATATGTATATACATTTGAGGTCGCTATGAACAAGGAACTGTTGAACTGCGAGCGGATCTGGCTCAACGTGACGCCCGCCACCCTGAATGATGAGCTGGCCGACTACGGCTTGTTGCCGCTCCACGCCATCGGTGTGAAGGAAGGCAAGATCCACGCGCTGGTGCCGATGGCCGAGCTGAAGGGCTCCCATCCCACCCACTGGCTGGATATGCAGGGCAAGCTGGTTACCCCCGGTCTTATCGATTGTCACACCCATCTGGTCTTTGCCGGCAGCCGTGCCGAAGAGTTCGAGTTGCGTCAGCAGGGCGTGCCCTATGCGGAGATCGCCCGTCGGGGCGGTGGCATCATCAGCACGGTGCGTGCCACCCGTGCCGCCAGCGAAGAGCAACTGTTCGAGCTGGCGTTGCCAAGGGTGAAATCCCTGATCCGCGAAGGGGTCACTACGGTGGAGATAAAGTCCGGCTATGGCCTGACGCTGGATGACGAACTCAAGATGCTGCGGGTGGCCCGCCGACTGGGAGAGGCGCTGCCGATCCGGGTCAAGACTACATTGCTGGCGGCCCATGCGGTGCCGCCGGAGTATCACGACGATCCTGACAGCTGGGTCGAGACCATCTGTCAGGAGATCATCCCGGCCGCCGCCGAGGCGGGTCTGGCCGATGCGGTGGATGTCTTCTGCGAGCACATCGGCTTCTCGCTGGCCCAGACCGAGCAGGTCTATCTGGCGGCGGATCAATACGGCCTGCCGGTGAAGGGGCACATGGATCAGCTCTCCAATCTCGGCGGCAGCACGCTGGCCGCCCACTTTGGCGCCCTCTCGGTGGATCATCTGGAGTATCTGGATCCGGAAGGGATCCTGGCGCTGGCCCACCGTGGCGTGGTCGCCACCCTGCTGCCCACCGCCTTTTACTTCCTCAAAGAGACCAAGCTGCCGCCGATTGCCGCCCTGCGCAAGGCGGGTGTGCCGATGGCTGTCTCCTCCGACATCAACCCGGGCACCGCCCCCATCGTCTCGCTGCGGATGGCGATGAACATGGCCTGCACCCTGTTTGGCCTGACGCCGGTGGAGGCGATGGTCGGGGTGACCCGCCACGCCGCCAAAGCGCTCGGCGAGCAGGAGCGCCTTGGCCAGCTCAGGGTGGGGATGGTGGCCGATTTCCTGATCTGGCACTGCGCCCATCCGGCCGAGCTGAGCTACATGGTCGGCGTCGATCAGCTGGCAAGCCGCATCTTCAACGGTGAGGAGAGCCTTCATGGATAAGTTCAACCCGGTCGATATGTCGCTCTGGCAAGGGCGGCAGGATCCGGAAGATGGTGAGCTGGCCCTGCGCTGGCACGACAAAGTTCTGCCTTGGCAAGAGGTGCAGCCCTGGGCAGCCGGGGCAAAAGAGGTAGCTGGTGTAGTACTGCTCGGTTTTGCCTGCGACGAAGGGGTGCGCCGCAACAAGGGGCGCATTGGTGCTGTCGGTGCGCCGCAAGCGGTGCGCAAGCTGCTGGCCAACACCGCCTGGCACCTGAACCGGCCCGTCTACGATGGCGGGGATGTGAGCTGCCCCGACGGCGATCTCGACGCCGCCCACGGCCGACTGGCCGAACGGGTCGCCGCCGCGCTCGATCTGGGCCACTTCCCGCTGGTGCTGGGGGGCGGTCACGAGGTTGCTTTCGGCAGCTGGAGTGGCCTCAACCTGCATCTGAGCGGCAGTGGCAAGGTCGGCATTATCAATTTCGACGCCCACTTTGACCTGCGGATGAAACAGGAGCTGGTAAGCTCCGGCACTCCCTTCTTCCAGATCGCCGAGCAGTGCGCCGCTCAGGGTACGCCATTTCACTACGCCTGCCTCGGGGTGGCCGAGACTGCCAATACCCAAGCCCTGTTTGCCCGAGCCAAGGCGCTGGGCGTGTGGCATGTGCTGGATGAGGCGATGACTCAGACCGAGCTGCCAGCCTTGCTAAGCGGGCTGGATGCCTTTATCGCCGATTGTGATCACCTATATCTGACCATCGATCTTGATGTGCTGCCCGGTGCCGTGATGCCGGGGGTGAGCGCCCCCGCCGCCCGTGGCGTGGAGCTGGCGGTGATCGAACCACTGATCGCCCATATCCGGGCCAGCGGCAAGCTCAGGCTCGCCGATCTGGCCGAGTACAACCCGACGCTGGATCAGGACAACCGCAGCGCCCGCGTGGCCGCGCGGCTGGTTCATCTGTTGACCCGTTAACCCTTTGGCCACACATCGCCGAAGGCACCGTATTGATACAACAAGGAGTGTGTATGTCTGTGCAACAGCAGGATCCCCGCCACGATCCCAATCGCGTGATCCGTGCCCCGCGCGGCACCGAACTGACAGCCAAGAGCTGGCTCACCGAGGCGCCGCTGCGGATGCTGATGAACAATCTGGATCCCGAGGTGGCCGAGCATCCCCAGTCGCTGGTGGTCTATGGCGGCATCGGTCGCGCCGCCCGCAACTGGGCCTGCTTTGACAAGATTGTCGAGGTGCTGACCCGGCTGGAGGAGGATCAGACCCTGCTGGTGCAATCCGGCAAGCCGGTCGGGGTGTTCCAGACCCACAAGGACGCGCCCCGAGTGCTGATCGCCAACTCCAACCTGGTGCCGCACTGGGCCAACTGGGAGCACTTCAACGAGCTCGATAAGAAGGGCCTGATGATGTACGGCCAGATGACCGCGGGTTCGTGGATCTACATCGGCACTCAGGGGATCGTGCAGGGTACCTACGAAACCTTCTTCGCGGTGGCCAATCAGCACTTCAACGGCGAGCCTGCGGGCCGCTGGATCCTCACCGGTGGTCTCGGTGGCATGGGCGGTGCCCAGCCGCTGGCTGCCACCATGGCCGGTTTCTCGATGATCGCCGTGGAGTGCGACGAGACCCGTATCGATTTTCGCCTCAAGACCCGCTATGTGGACAAGAAGGCCCACACGCTGGATGAGGCGCTGGCCATGGTCGAGGAAGCCAAGCAGAGCGGCAGCGCCGTCTCCGTCGGTCTGCTCGGCAACGCCGCCGACGTATTTGCCGAACTGGTGGCCCGTGGCATCACGCCGGATGTGGTGACCGACCAGACCTCTGCCCACGACCCGATCCACGGCTACCTGCCGCAGGGTTGGAGCGTTGCCAAGTGGCGCGAGCTGCAACAAAGCGCCCCGCAGGAGGTGAATCTGGCCGCCCGTCGCTCCATGGCCCGTCAGGTGGAGGCGATGCTGACCCTGCAAGCCCGTGGCGCGGCGACTCTGGATTACGGCAACAACATCCGCCAGATGGCGCTGGAGGAGGGGGTGGCGAACGCCTTCGATTTCCCCGGCTTCGTCCCAGCCTACATTCGCCCGCTGTTCTGTGAGGGGATCGGCCCGTTCCGTTGGGTGGCCCTCTCCGGCGATCCGGAGGATATTTACAAGACCGATCAGAAGGTGAAAGAGCTGATCCCGGACGATCCCCACCTGCACAACTGGCTCGACATGGCTCGCGAGCGCATCGCGTTTCAGGGGCTGCCGGCGCGGATCTGCTGGGTCGGGGTCAAGGATCGGGTGCGGCTCGGTCTGGCCTTCAACGAGATGGTGAAAAATGGCGAGCTGAAGGCGCCTATCGTGATTGGCCGCGACCATCTGGATTCCGGCTCGGTGGCCAGCCCGAACCGCGAGACCGAGTCGATGATGGATGGCTCCGATGCCGTCTCCGACTGGCCGCTGCTCAACGCCCTGCTCAACACCGCCGGTGGTGCGACCTGGGTCTCCCTGCACCACGGCGGCGGGGTCGGCATGGGCTTCTCCCAGCACTCCGGCGTGGTGATCGTCTGTGACGGCACCGACGATGCGGCCCGCCGCGTCGGTCGGGTACTGCGTAACGATCCGGCCACCGGCGTGATGCGCCACGCGGATGCGGGTTACGAGATTGCCATCAACTGTGCCCATGAGGCGAAACTGGATCTGCCGATGATTGACGGCGCCCACGGTGTCAAAGGAAAGGTGTAACACCATGTTTGAATTGACTATTACTCCGGGCGAGCTGGATCTTGCCACCCTGCGCCGCGTCAGCCGCGAGCCGGTACATGTTTCACTGGATCCGGCCGCCCTGCCGGGGATCCACGCCTCCGCTGCGGTGGTCACCAAGGTGATCGAGCAGAACCGGGTGGTGTATGGCATCAACACCGGCTTTGGCCTGCTGGCCAACACCCGCATTCCGGTGGAGCAGCTTGACGAGTTGCAGCGCTCCATCGTGCTCTCCCACGCGGCAGGGATTGGCACCTATATGGATGACGCCACCGTGCGGCTGATGATGGTGCTCAAGCTCAACTCGCTGGCGCGGGGCTTCTCCGGCATCCGGCTGGAGGTGCTGGAGGCGCTGATGAAGCTGGTCAATGCCGAGGTCTATCCGGTGGTGCCGAAGAAGGGCTCCGTCGGCGCTTCCGGCGATCTGGCACCGCTGGCCCACATGAGCTGCCTGCTGATCGGTGAAGGCAAGGCGCGCCACAAGGGCGAGCTGATCGACGCCGCCACGGCGCTGAAAATTGCCGGGCTCGAGCCCATCGCGCTGGCGCCAAAAGAGGGGCTGGCGCTGCTCAACGGCACCCAGGCGAGCACCGCCTTTGCGCTGGAGGGGCTGTTCCACGCCGAGGATCTGTTCGCCGGTGCCATCACCATCGGCGCCATGAGTGTGGAAGCCGCCCTTGGCAGCCGCCGTCCGTTCGATGCCCGCATCCACGCGGTGCGCGGTCAGCGCGGCCAGATCGACGCGGCCGCCTGTTATCGTCACCTGCTGGTGGATGGCAGCGAGATCGGCATGTCCCATCACAACTGCGAGAAGGTGCAGGATCCCTACTCATTGCGCTGCCAGCCGCAGGTGATGGGGGCTTGTCTGGCCCAGATCCGCCACGCCGCCGAGGTGCTGGTGTGCGAGGCCAACGCGGTCTCCGACAACCCGCTGGTGTTTGCCGATGACGAGGAGATCCTCTCCGGCGGCAACTTCCACGCCGAGCCGGTGGCCTTCGCTGCCGACAATCTGGCGTTGGCCATCGCCGAGATCGGTTCCCTCTCCGAGCGGCGGATGGCGCTGCTGATCGACTCGCGGATGTCCGGTCTGCCGGCGTTTCTGGTCAACAACGGCGGGGTGAATTCGGGCTTTATGATCGCGCAGGTCACCTCGGCGGCGCTCGCCTCCGAGAACAAGACGCTGGCCCATCCCGCCTCGGTGGACAGCCTGCCCACCTCCGCCAACCAGGAGGATCACGTCTCCATGGCCACCTTCGCCGGTCGTCGGCTGGCAGACATGGCCGAGAATACCCGCGGCATTCTGGCGGTCGAACTGCTGGCGGCGGCACAGGGGCTCGATTTCCGCGCGCCGCTGCGCAGTACCGAGCTGATCGAGCTGGCCAAGGGACGCCTGCGGGCAGAGGTGAGCTTCTACGACAAGGACAGGTACTTCTCGCCGGACATCGAAGCGGCTGCCGAGCTGCTGGCTCAGGCGAGCTACAACGACCTGATCCCGGTCGGGGTGCTGCCCAGCCTGTAAGCCTTGGTCCCCCTTCTCCCCTGGCGGGAGAAGGGTTGGGGATGAGGGAGAAGCCGCTTCACTGGCGCCCGTGAGATCCGGGAGTAGATGATAAAAGACCGCCCAATCGGGCGGTCTTTGCGTTTCTGGCGCTGGTTGAATGCGGTTATTCGTGCTCGAACATCAGGAACAGATAGACCACGAACAACACCAGATGGGTAGCGCCGTGCAGCACATTGGTGCGGCCGCTGCTGAAGGTTACCTTGCACACCATGAGAGTGGTGACCAGCAGCACCATGTCGGCGGCGGAGAGGCCGAGGCGCACCTCCTGACCCAGCATGGCGCCGATAAAGAGCACGGCAGGCACGGTGAGGGCGATGGTGGCCAGCACCGAGCCGAAGTAGAGGTTCATCGCCCGCTGCAGCTGGTTGTTGATGGCTGCCTTGATGGCGCCGACCGCCTCGGGTGCCAGCACGATACAGGCGACGATAAAGCCCCCCAGCGCAGGAGGCGCCGCCATGATCTTCACGCCGAAGTTGATAGGCACGGCCAGGGTCTTGGCCAGCAGTATCACCACCAGCAGATAGGCGAGCAGCAGCAGGGTATGGTAGATGTTGCTCTGCAGCGGGCCGTGGTGCTCCTCGTAATCCTCGTGATCGCTGTCGACGAAGAAGTGGCTGTGGCTGCGGGTCTGGATCAGCAGAAAGACGCCGTAGAGCAGGATCGAGATGATGATCAGCATCCATGACATGGCGCGCGACATGCTGCCGATTGCGCCACCCTCGGTGAAGTTGGGCAGCACCAGACAGAGCAGCGCCAGCGGAATGATGGCCACCAGATAGGATTTGACCCCGTCCAGATTGAAGCTCTGGGTGTGGTAGCGCCAGCCGCCAAACAGCAGGGTGAAGCCCACCAGCCCGGTACTCACCAGCATCACCACCGCAAACATGGTATCGCGCGCCATAGTGGGGTTGGGCTCGCCGGTCAGCATCACCGAGGAGATCATCACCACCTCCAGAGAAATGACCGAGAGAGTGAGGATCAGGGTGCCGAAGGGCTCGCCCAGCTTGATGGCGAGGGCGTCGGAGTGGCGCACCACCGAGAAGATGGCCCAGGTGACGATGGCCAGCAGCCCCGCCGATACCGGAAGATAGATCCCGAGCGGAGTTGTCTCTGTCAGCAGGTCGCTGCCCAGGGTCTTGAAAAAGAGCAGGGTCAGCAGGCCGACGGGCAGGGCAATCTCTTGCCGGATAACTGTCTTCATAGGCAATGGTTCTCATCTCTGGGCGGTCTAAACCGACGGGGTATGGCGAAAGTGGGGCCGAGTCACCGGGGTGACGGCCCCGCCAATGATAAAGGCGATTGCCTGCTCAAGGAAAAATCATTTTGTTACAAGAGATGAGGAGGTCGGGTTTTGCCACTCGACTTCCGATTGATCAAGGCTTGCCTGTGCGGCGGGGAGTACTTATGCCGCCTTCGAGTGATGTTGCTGCCAGGCCAGCAACCAGAGCGTCAACTTGTTCAGCGGCATCGGCGCTGCATAGACATAACCCTGGATCAGATGCACGCCGTGTCGCTGCAGATAGTCCACCTGCTCCTGACGTTCTGCTCCCTCAGCGATCATCTCCATGCCGGATTCCCGGCCAAAGGCGATGGTGGCATCCAGTACGCTGCGCTTGAGGTCGTCGGTGCCTATTGTGTCGACGAACATCTTGTCGATCTTGATCTGGCGGATCCCCAGGCTTTGCAAGTAGGCAAAGCCGCCGTAGCCGGTCCCGAAGTCATCCAGCTTGAAGTGATAGCCCTTTGCCTGCAGGGCGGAGATCTGGTTGCTTGCGGCCCCGATGTCGATAATGGGCTTGCGCTCGGTCAGTTCGAAGGTGAGTCGGGCAGGAGAGGGCCATTGATGGCGCTGCAGCAAGTCGTGCAGGTGTGATTGTTCGAGATGGGCGGCCACTATGTTGACGCTGACCCACTGATTGGGTGCGAGTTGGGGCAGATCCGCGATCACTTTTTCCAGTAGTTGGCTGGTCATCGGCAGGATCAGATCCTGCTCTTCCGCATAGTCGATAAAGGTGCCGGGCGGGATCAGTTCGTTGCCCCGTTGCCAGCGCAGCAGCGCCTCGAATCCAACAACCTGGCCGCTTTGGCTGTCCACCACGGGCTGGTAGAAGGGGATGAACTGTTGTCGTGCCAGCCCCGCCTGCAGTAGCCCCTTGAGAGAGCGTCGGTAGTTGCGCAATAACCAATAACCTGTTGTCAGCACCACACCCAGAAGGGTGCCAGCCCAGAGACCGTAAAGTCTGACTTGCTGCAGAGCATATTGATTGAGCGCCTTGCCCGCCCAGACCGTCTGTCTGGTCAGCACGGCCGGATCGGTGAAGCTCATGCTGCGGCGTCCCTCTTCGCTCTTGATGGTCTTGTCGCCGCGGGGGAAGTAGGTGGTGGTCACCTCGGGATCCTGCTCACTGAATTCCAGATAGAAGCAGTTGGCACAGGGGTGCTGCAGCAGTTGGTGGCTCCAGCTGTTATCCAGCACCCAGTAGGCGATATTTTCGCCAGATTGGTAGTAGGCCACCAGCTCCTGCTCGGTATTGAATTTGGCCGGTGTCGCGGTTAAGCCGAAGTTACCGAGCCGGATATCATCTTGATAATTCGTGATGACAATGGGAAGCCCCGGCCCCAGGCTCGAGCAGCTGGCGCCGGATGCCAGTGTGAGCCCCTGCAGGCGGATGTGGGCGCTGTAGTAGCGGGGGTCGCGCAGCAGTGCCATATCCGTTGGGCCACAGTCAAAGTCAAATTGCGCCAACTGCTCCGTTAGCGCAGTATCGAGCTCCTTGTGACGCTCTTCCAGTGCCTGCTTTATCTCGGCCACTTTCTGTTCCAGCAGGTAGTTGGCCAACGGCTTGGCAAGCCATAACCCCAGCGACTGGCTGGCCACGATGGGCAGGGTAAACAGCAGCAGAGAGATCCAGACCGATGAGATGCGCAACAAGGGGTACCTGCCAGTTTCATGAGACACAAATGGGATAGGTCATCATAGTGCATTAGTGCAATCAATTTGAGTCAGACGTGTCGCACTTGTTGATTGATTTTTTAACTATATGATTTTAAATGTTTTTATTATTAACTTTGGCAAGATTCAATCGCTGACCTGTCATAAATGACAATTGCCCAGCTTATCCGAACTGCATTAGAGTAGCCCTGCGGTTTGACTCACCGTGTGTTCAATACTCCTGTATCTGTTTTTTGTCAGTAGCACAGAGTGTTAGTTTTGATATGAGTGTTCCTTTTGGTCCCCTTTGAGGGACCATTTTTCTGCCCGTCACTTTGTCCTCTCCCGCTTTCGCAGCCCGTCATCCTTGGTATTCTCCCTCTGCTTTGGGTTATGCTTGCCCGCTTAAATTGCAGAAGCGGGATCCCCGTCCATAGTGATGGTGACTCCGCCGCTGCTACCATGAGCTCCAATGGATGATGCCGGGCATACGGAAAGGCGCATGAAACTCACAACACAGCTTGTCTCATTTATCACCCTGTGCGTGATCGCGGCCATGGCGACCGTGCTGATTGGCGGGGTGTTCAGCTTTCGCGAGCTGGGCATGGAGTTGCAGCAGAAGAAGGTCGATGCGCTGGTCGAAGTGATCGACAAGCAGCTCGATGTCGCTCACGACATGGAGGATATGAGTCGCTGGCTGCCCACCTTGTTGCGGGCGGCTCATGTGGTGGAGTTGGAGGTGCGCCAGAACGACCAGCGGGTCTACTGGTTCCGCGATGTGCGCAATCCGGTCGACGAACAGTTGCTGCAACCATACAGCCACCCGCTGCCCCATCAGACCGGCATGCAGGCCAACTTCAAGCTGGAGCGTCCCTTCAAGGAGGCGGAATACTCCATCAGGGCGATGTCCGGCATCTCGTTCGGCGTCTTTATCGTGGTGTTCGGCCTCTGGTACTCCATTCGCTGGCTGCGCCAGCAGTTGCGCGGTGCCGAACTACTGGGCATTCGCGCCCAGCTGATCCTCGATGACAAACTCTCCAAGCTGAGCCACGACCCCGCCGAAGAGTGGCCGGTGGCCGCCAGTCAGGCCCTCGACCATCTGCTGGCCGAGCTGGCCGATGCCCGCAAGGAGCGCAGCCGCTTCGACAACTTCATTCGCAGCAACGCCTTCGTCGACAAGATGACCGGCATCGGCAACCGGCTGTTTTTCGACAACCGGCTGGAGAGCGCCATCATGGAGGCGAGCGTGATGAGCGGCGGCGTGCTGCTGATCGATCTCGCCTGTCTGGAGGATCTGGAGGCCGAACAGTTCGAGCTGTTGGGGCACGACCTGCTGCTGGAGGCGAGTGCCACCATCGGCGCCTTCGTGCGCAAGCATAACGGCGCCCTGCAGGCCCGCTATGCCGGTCAGGTCTTTGCGGTGCTGCTGCCCAATATGTCAGAGAGCGAGATGGTGGATAGTGCCAGCCAGCTGCTCAAGAGCCTGCAACGACTGCACTGGCCGCAGGAGATCAATCCCGACACGGCGGTCTATCTCGGCGCCGTCTGCTATCAGGCCGAAGACAGCCTGCTCAAGGTGCAGGAGGAGGCGGAGCTGGCCCTCAAGAGTGCCCGTCTGCAGGGGCACAACGGCTGGTTCCTCTACGAGAAGCAGCTGGATGAGGAGCAGAGCAGCAAGGGCACGGTGCGCTGGCGTACCCTGATCAGTCGCCGCCTCGAAGAGCACGGCATCGAATTCTACACCCAGCCGATCCAGCAGGATCGGGGGCAGGTAGTGCTGCAGCTGGAGCTGCTCACCTACTTGCACGACGAACAGGGGCGAGCCCTGCAGGCGGGGATCTTCATGCCGATGGCGGAGAAAGTCGGGCTGTTGTTGCAACTGGATCGGTTGGTGGCGGAACAGACCCTCGCCCTGCTGCGCCAGCGCTCCGAGCAGAGCTGCCCCATCAGTCTGACCCTCAGTGCCCAGAGCCTGCTCAACCGCGAGTTCCAGCGCTGGCTCTTCTTCGCCCTGTTCCAGCTGCCGCGCAGCACCAACGAGCGGCTGATCCTGCAACTCTCCGAATCCCAGGTGACCCGTCACTTCGAGGCGCTCAAGCGGCCGCTGCGCTCCCTGCGGATGCTCGGCTGCCAGCTGGCCATCGATCATGCCGGTCAGGATGTGGTGAGCACCCAGTACATCAAGGAGTTCGAGATCAACTTCCTCAAGCTGCACCCAAGTCTGGTGCGGGAGATCCACGCCCGTCAGGTCAACCAGATGGCGGTGCGCAGTTTGGTGGGGGGCTGCGCCAATACCCGCACACGGGTGCTGGCGGTGGGGGTGGAGAGTGGCGACGAGTGGAAGATGCTGCGCCACCTCGGGGTGCATGCCGGGCAGGGGCCCTGGTTTGCCGAGCCCCAGCGGCTGGTGCCGGAACCGGCTGGCGTGTGAGATAAACAACAGAGGGTCGCCTTGGGGCGACCCTCTGTTGTTTGCGGTTGCCGTCAGGCGGGCTCACAGCCGCCCCTGCTCCCGCAGTCCGGCGA
Organism: Aeromonas sp. QDB62; assembly: GCF_027705695.1. Lineage (NCBI taxonomy): Bacteria > Pseudomonadati > Pseudomonadota > Gammaproteobacteria > Aeromonadales > Aeromonadaceae > Aeromonas > Aeromonas sp. QDB62. The sequence continues at coordinate 49,538 of NZ_JAPDCD010000013.1, forward strand.
GTCCTTGCATGCCGCCGGTGTGGATAAAGACGATCTTGCTGCCGGGGGCGATGCGGCCCGCCGCCAGCTCGCGAAACAGCCCCCACATCGCCTTGCCACTGTAGATGGGCTCCAGCGGCAGGCCGGTTTCGGCGCTAAAATCCTCTACCCACTGCCAGAGCGCCGGGCTGAATTTGGCGTAGCCACCGTCGTGATGATCGAGCGCGATCCGCCAACCGGGAATGCTGGCGGCTGCGGGATGGAGGCGGCACACCTCGTCGGCGATAAAGTCGCCCCCCTTCAGCACCGCAATGGCGAGGATCTGCTCCCGATCCCGTTTGCCAGCGATGAGTCCTGCCAGAGTGCCACCGCTGGCACAGGGCAGTACCCAGAGATCTGGCGAGAAGGGCACTTCGCCGACCAGCTCGGCCACCCCGGGGATAGCCAGCGGGCTGCTACCCCCTTCCGGAACGATCAGGGTATCGGGTGCATCGAATTGGGCCAGCCAGTCGGGATCCTGCCGCCGCCGATAACTCTGGCGATCGACGAAAACGAGATCCATGCCCCAGCGTCTGGCATCCCTGAGGGTGGTATTGCTGACGGCATCGGCTTCGCCCCGTATGATACCGGTAGTGCGAAGACCGGTCTGGTATCCGGCGGCAGCCAGGGCGTGGATATGGTTGGAGTAGGCACCGCCGAACGAGAGCAGGTGCTGTTTGCCGTGCTCGCTGGCATGCAGCAGGTGGTACTTGAGCTTGCGCCACTTGTTGCCGGAGATGGCCGGATGGATCAGGTCATCCCGCTTGCACCAGAGCTCGACGTCATAGCGGGTCAGCAACGGGTGGTGGAGGCGTTGCAGGGGGGAGGGCAGGGTGGCATGGCCATCCGGCTCGCTTGAAAGGCTGGCTTGCAATGGTGAGTCCGTCTTTTATCTGGAGGCTAATCTGCGGTTTATGTTAATATTTCAATCATTTAACCAATTATGATGGGCGGGCTTACATGAAACAACTGTTCAGACGGTCGACGCCAAGCCGCCAGGTCGGGCTATTGCTGGCCAATGACAGGATCATGCTGGCCGCGGTGGGCAATCCCCCCGTCTTCGCAACGCGCACCATCAACGGCCCGCAGGAGTGGGCGGTGGCCATCAACGAGCTGTTCAGCCGTCATGGTCTGGCCAAGTCCAGAGTGCGGGTGGCCCTCGCCGCCAGCCTTTATCAGCAGATCCAGATCGACAAGCCTGCCGTGCCTGACGCCGAGATGGCGGGGGCGCTCCCCTGGGCGGTCAAGGATTATGTCAGCGAACCCGTGCTGCAACTGGCGATGGACTATGTGGATTTGCCCACTCCGCCTGCCGGTCGCCCGCGCATCAATGTGATCTGCCTGCCCAAGAGCCGGGTGCAACAGCTGGCCGATGCTATCAACGGCATCGCCACCCTGCAATCCATCATCAGTGACGAGCTGGCGCTCACCTCTCTCTATGAGGCTGATGATGTGGTGCGCATGCTGTTGTGGCAGCCCAAGGGGCTGGATCTGCAACTGCTGGTCTTTCATCAGGGGGGGCTCTGCTTCTCTCGCCAGCTGCGCGGTTTTTCCAGCCTGACCGGTGAGCATGAGCCGGACAGCATGCAACTCGATTCACTGGCGCTGGAGATCCAGCGCTCCCTCGACTATCTGGCGGGCCAGCTGAAATTGCCCGAGCTGGGACAGATGCAGTTTGCCGTCGCCTCGCCCTTTATCGGTACTCTGGTGCGCCACATGGAGCAGACCTTTGGTTTTGCCGTCTCCGCCATGGCCAATAAAGCGGTGCTGGCCGGTGTCGAATACCTCTCGGCCTATGCCGCCGCCATCGGGGAGGATGCGTGATGAAACGTCAGATAAACCTCTATGGCGCCGAGTTTCGCCCCAAACGGCAGTGGGCCAGCCTTAACCAGATGGCGCTGGTGTGGGGCTTTGCGCTGCTGCTGATGCTGTTGGTGGGCGTCGGTTATGGCTGGCAGCAGCAACAGGTCAGCCGGGCACTGGCACAGCGTCATGCCGAGCTGGAGCTCAAGCGCAGCGAGGCGCAACGGCTCGATGCCGAGTTGGCGCGCCATCAGGCAGATCCCCGATTGCAACAGCAACTGGTCAACAAGCAGGATGAACTGACGGCCAAGCAGGGGCTGATGCGCCAGCTGGGCAGCCTGACCCTGCAAAAATCCCAGGGCTACGCCAGCGTGATGGCGGATCTCTCCCGCATTCGCGACAGCAACCTTTCGTTGCAGCGCATCGAGATCAACGAAGGGCGGATCAACCTCTCCGGCTTTGCTGGCCGCAGTCAGGATGTGCCAGCCTGGGTCAACCGCTTCAAGCAGACCCCGAGTCTGGTGGGCAAGGAGTTTGGTGAACTGACCCTGAGTCGTGACAAGGAGGGTCGCCTGACCTTCCAGTTGAGCGGCATTGCGCGGGAGAAACCCTGATGAACCTGAAAGCACAATGGCAGGCATGGGGCCAGCGTATCGCCGTGTTGAGCCAGCGGGAGCGGGTGTTGATCCTGCTGACCGGTCTGGTACTGCTGGGCGCGGCCGGCATTTACGGCTGGCTCGAGGGCGCCGATGCCCGCCTGCAGCAGGATCGCATGGCCCTGAGCGCCGCCGAGCGTGACCTCGAAATCATGGAGCTGGAGAACCTCGGCAAACAGGCTCGCCTCAAGCGGGATCCCAATCAGGGAGTGCGTGACCAGTTGGCGCAAGTGGAAGCAGATCTGGCTCGGATCGACGGTGAGCTGAAGGCCCAGACCGTCGATCTGATCCCGGCGCACGAGATGCCGCTGGTGCTGGAGGCGCTGCTCTCCCGCTCCGCCAATCTCCATATGCTGGCGCTCAGTTCGCTGGAGCCGACCCCGCTGATGGCGGGGGAGCAGAAGGTCAATTTATACAAGCATGGTATCCGGCTTCAGCTTGAAGGCGGCTATTTCGATGTGTATCAATATCTTAAAGCGCTGGAAGCCTTGCCGCGCCACTTCTACTGGAAGCAGTTCGACTATCAGGTCAAAGCCTATCCCGGCGCGGTGGTGGAGATGGAGATCTACACCCTGAGTACCAGCAAGGAGTTTATCCGTGGCTAGAGTGTTTGCGTTGTGCTGTTGCCTGTTCAGCGTGCTGGTACAGGCGGAGCAGGTCGAGGTATTGCAGGATCCCACCGCGCCGCTGGCGGATGTGGCGGTTGGTGCCCGTGCGACCGGCGAGAGCAGCGCCGGTTTGCCGAAGCTGCAGAGCGTGGTGCTGGGCAATGGCCCGGCACTGGCGGTACTCAATGGCAAGAGTTATCGGGTCGGACAACAGGTGGACGGCTATACGCTGGTGGCCATCAATGCCGATGCCGTGGTGCTGGAAAAGGCGGGAAAACGCCATGCGGTAACACTGTTTGCCAGCAAGATCCGGGTGTGAGTCGCAGCTGCCCGTTGGCAGGTGAGCCGGCTTTATCGAGTTTAATTGCAAGTCAGGGTGCCCTAATTACATGAAAAAACACCGTTTCTGTCTGATCACCGTGGCCATGATGGCCGCAGGCTGTACCACGTATCAGCACCCCGAGCCGACCCAGGCCAAGGATGCGCTCAAGCAGGCCATGAACGACCAGCAGAAGCAGGCTGCCCCGCTGACCGCCTTGCCCAAATCGGTGCAAAGTGAATTGCTGCAGCTGAACCGGCCGCAGATGCCGGTCGGCATGCCGGAGAAGCGGCTGCGGATCGCGGCTCACGACGTGGAGGCGGTGGAGTTTTTCGGTTCCCTGTTCAAGGGCTCCCGCTATAGCGTGGCGGTGCACCCCGGTGTGGCCGGGCTGGTCTCCGTCGAGCTGAAAGATGTGACCCTGCCGGAAGTGCTGGCGGTGGTGGGCGACATGTACGGCTTTGACGTGCAGCGCAAGGGCAATGTCTTCCATATCTATCCGGCGGGCCTGCGCACCGAAACCATCCCGGTCAACTACCTGATGATGTCCCGCCGTGGCCTCTCCCGCACCTCGGTCAGTACCGGCGGGGTGACCGCCAATGACAGCAACAACGACAGCAACGGCAGCTTCGACAACTCGTCCAACAACAACAGCTCTAACAACTCCTCCAGCAACAACTCGAGCGGCGACAGCAGTAACGGCACCCGTATCGAGACCGATACCAACAGCGACTACTGGACCGATCTGCGCGACTCTCTGCAGACCCTGATCGGCAGTGGCGATGGGCGCGCCGTGATCACCAGCCCGCAGGCGGGTCTGGTCACCATCCGCGCCTATCCGAAAGAGCTCAAGGCGGTGCGTGAATTCCTCAACCAATCCGAGAGTCACCTCAAGCGTCAGGTGGTGCTGGAGGCGCGGATTATCGAAGTCGCCCTCAACGAAGGGTACGAGCAGGGGGTGGACTGGAGCGGTCTCTCTGCCAGTTGGGATGGCAACAAGGGGATCACCGGCGGCGGTTCAGCAGACACCTCACAGTTGCCTACCACCCCCAACCAGATCTTCAGTGCGCTGGGTGGCGGCGCCGGTTTCAAGATTTCTGACGGCAACTTCAACGTGGCGGTCAACCTGCTCAAGACCCAGGGAGATGTAAATACCCTCTCCAGCCCGCGTGTCACCGCGACCAACAACCAGAAGGCGGTGATCAAGGTTGGCACGGACGAGTACTTCGTCACCAACGCCTCGACCACCACCGTGACCTCGACCGGCACGGCCGAACCTATCGTGACCCCCAATGTGGAGCTGACCCCCTTCTTCTCCGGTATTGCGCTGGATGTGACGCCGCAGATCGATGAAGAGGGTCGGGTGCTGCTGCATATCCACCCCTCGGTTATCGATACCGAAGAGCAGAAGAAGATCATCAACGTCGGCACCGCCAAACCGCTGGAGCTGCCGCTCGCCAAGAGCTCTATCCGCGAATCCGATACCGTGGTGCAGGCCAATAACGGCGACATCATCGTCATCGGTGGTCTGATGAAGACCGACAAGCAGGAGATCGTCAGCAAGGTGCCGCTGCTGGGGGATATTCCCTGGGTGGGCGAAGCCTTTACCAACCGCCGCGAGAGTACCAAGAAGGTGGAGCTGGTGATCATGCTCAAACCGACCGTGGTGGAGAAAGATACCTGGCAAAACGAGCTGCAACGCTCCTCCGAGCTGCTCGACAAGTGGTATCCGGCCAAGGGCTGACCCATGACACCAGATGCGGTCATCCTTATCCCGAACGGCCTGTGCGGCCTTGCCAGCACAGGTCGCGTGCTCGCCGTGGCAGGTGAGGTCTCATGTACCTGACCCACTTCGGCCTGCAGGAGGCGCCGTTTGGCCTCACCCCCAATACCGGCTTCTACTACGGTCTGCCGCCTCACGAAGAGGCGCTGCAGGTGCTTAACTGGGCGCTGGCGCAGGGGGAGGGCTTTATCAAGGTGACCGGCGAGGTGGGTACCGGCAAGACCCTGCTCTGCCGCAAGTTGCTAAGCGAGCTGGGCTCGGAAGCGCGCCCGGTGCGGCTGGCCTGGTTGCCCAATCCCCACCTCACCCCGGCCGAGCTGCGCATCGCGCTGGCGCTGGAGCTGGGGTTGGCGGTGCGGGATCAGAGCGAGCTGGATCTCACCGATCGCATCCATCGTCACCTGATCAGCCTGCACCAGCAGGGCAGTCGGGTGGTGGTGCTGATCGACGAGGCGCAGGCGCTGCCGGACGAGACGCTGGAGGCGATCCGGCTGTTCGGCAATCTCGAGACCGAATCGAGCAAGCTGCTGCAGATCGTGCTGTTCGGCCAGCCGGAGCTGGATGCCAGACTGGCCAAGCCACATCTGCGCCAACTGCGCCAGCGGATTGGCTTCTCCTATTGCCTGCGGCCGCTGCGTTTTGACGAGACCCGCGCCTATCTGGAGCACAGATTGCAGGTCTCCGGGTATCGCGGGGCGCCGCTGTTTGCCGGTCGCGCCATGCGCCTGTTGTGGCGAGCCTCGCGAGGGATCCCGAGACTTATCAACATCCTGGCGCAGAAGTGCCTGATGCTGGCCTATGGTCAGGGTGTGCGCCAGATCGATAGCCGTCTGGTGCGGCTCGCCATTCGCGATACCGACGATGTCAGCCGCTTTGCGCCACGGCGCTGGTGGCCCCTGTTACTGTTGCTGGGGTGCGCCCTGGCTTATGGAGTCTGGCCATGAACGAGATCAACCAGATGCTCGGGGATATGAGAGCGCCCCAGCTGCGTTGTGCGTCAACATGGGGCTGGCGGATACCTATGCTGGCTTATGGAGTCTGGCCATGAGCGTCATCAACCAGATGCTGAAAGATCTGGATCAGCGCCAGCAAGGATCCGATGGCGCTGCCGTCTATATTGCCCCTGCGCGTCAGCAGGGATGGTGGATGTTGCTGCTGACCCTGATCTGCGGTCTGGCGCTGGGGATCCTCGGTTGGCGAACCTGGATCTACTGGCAGCAGACCCATACCGTCACGGCTACCAGCGAAGCGGTCGCCCCCGATGCGGTGACTCCCGATGTGGTGACAAGGGCCGCCGCGCCAGTCAGCCAGCCCGAGCCGGTCGAGGTGGCGGCTGCGCTGCCGCTGCCAAGTCAGGATGAAGTGAATGACGAGGCCGGAGAAGGTGACTCGGGCGACACGGCCGACGGTGCGCCCTTTGATGCCTCTAGTGATTTTGACGAGTCGGAGCCGACCGATGAAGAGCTGCAGCCCGAGCTTTACGCCGAACTGGCGGCAGAGCAGCAGGCCGTCGCCAGCGCGCCGCGCAAACCGGGCGTATTGAAGATCGAGACGGTGGAGCTGTCGGCCAAGGAGCTGGCGGCGCTGGCGGAGCGCAAGGCGACCACTGCCATGGTCAAGGGAAGCCTGCGGGATGCGCAGGACAACTATTACGACGTGCTGGCCCACGATCCCTACAACCAGGGGGCGCGGGAGCAGCTGGCGGGGCTGCTCTACGGCGAGGGCCGCCTGACTGAGGCGCGTCAGCTGCTGGAGGAGGGGATCCGGCTCGATCCCCAGCAGGCCGATTTTCGTCTGCTGCTGGCCCGCCTTGCCATCAGCGAGGGTCAGCAGCAGCAGGCGCTTGGCTGGTTATCCGGCTATCAGCCGGATCTTGCCAGCAACATGGACTACTACGCCACCTGGGCCGGGCTGACCCAGGAGCTGGGCCAGAATGCCGATGCAGCGGCGCTCTATGTGAAGCTGCTGCGCCAGCAGCCGGATCAGGGCCGCTGGTGGCTTGGCCTCGGCGTGGCCGAGGATGGTCAGGGGCACAGCCAGCGAGCGCTCGATGCCTATCGCAACGCCCTGCTGCACGGCAACCTCGGCGAGGCGTCGACCAACTGGCTGGAACAACGAATTGGCCAACTAACCCCTTGATAAAACGCAAGTTCGATTAGCGAAGCCTGATCGAATGCGGCAACGGGTGTGAAGTAACAGACATCGGAGCAAACATGGCACAACCCAGACTGAAAATGCGCCTCGGCGACCTGCTGGTACAAGAGCAGATCATCTCTGATGATCAGTTGCAGCTTGCCCTGCAGCAGCAGCGTCAGACCGGCCGCAAGCTGGGCACCACCCTGATTGATCTCGGTTTTATCAGCGAGGTGCAGCTGCTGCAGTTCCTCGCCCGCCAGCTGGATGTGCCCTTCTTCGATCTCAACAACCTCACCATCGACGCCGCCGCGGTGCCGCTGCTGCCCGAAGTGCAGGCGCGCCGATACCGCGCGCTGGCGGTCAACCTCACCGACAACAAGGTGACGGTGGCGATGTCGGATCCTGCGGATCTGAGCGCACTGGATGCCATCGCCGCCCTGCTCAGCCCGCGCATCATGGTGCTGGCGGTGGCGCGGGAAGGGCAACTGCTGGAGTATTTCGACCGCCTCTATCGCCGTACTCGCGAGATCGAGAGCTTCGCCGAACAGCTGCAGGAGGAGTATCAGGACTCCGGCTTCGAGCTGGGCTCCAGCAATCTGGGGGCCAATGACGAGGGGGAGGCGACGGTAGCCAAGCTGCTGCGCTCCCTGTTCGAGGATGCGGTGCAGGTGGGGGCGTCGGATATCCACATCGAGCCGGACGAAAAGGTGCTGCGCATTCGCCAGCGGATCGATGGCATCCTCCACGAGAACATTCTCAACGAGGTGCGCATCGCCCAGGCGCTGGTGTTGCGTCTCAAGCTGGTGGCGGGGCTCGATATTTCCGAGAAGCGCTTGCCACAGGATGGCCGTTTCAACATGAAGGTGCGCGGTCGCGATGTGGATGTGCGGATGTCCACCATGCCGGTGCAATATGGCGAGTCGGTGGTGATGCGTCTGCTGGATCAATCCTCCGGCATCCTGTCGCTGACCGAGACCGGCATGCCGCCGGAGATCCTGACCCGTTTCCGCCGCCAGCTCAAACGCCCGCACGGCATGATCCTGGTGACTGGCCCGACCGGTAGCGGCAAGACCACCACCCTCTATGGCGCGCTCTCCGAGCTCAACCAGTCCAGCCACAAGATCATCACGGTAGAAGACCCGGTGGAGTATCGCTTGCCCCGCGTCAATCAGGTGCAGGTCAACCCCAAGATTGGCCTCACGTTTTCTCATGTGCTGCGCTCCACCTTGCGTCAGGATCCGGACATCTTGCTGGTGGGTGAGATGCGGGACAACGAGACGGTGGAGATCGGCTTGCGTGGCGCCATCACCGGTCACCTGGTGCTGACCACCCTGCACACCAACGATGCGGTGACCAGTGCCCTGCGTCTGATCGACATGGGGGCGCCCGGCTATCTGGTGGCGAGCGCCCTGCGGGCGGTGGTCGCCCAGCGGCTGGTGCGGCGGGTGTGCGAGCACTGCGTCGAGGAGAAGGCGCCTGACGAAGGGCAGGCCACCTGGCTCACCGTGCTCTCCGGCGAGGCGCCCGGCCAGCACACCTATCATAAGGGACGGGGTTGCCAGAGCTGCAACTTTACCGGTTATTCTGGCCGGATCGGGGTCTACGAGCTGCTGGAGCTGGATCAGCCGATGATGGATGCCCTGCGCCGCAACGATGCGGAAGGGTTCGCCAAGGCGGCCCGTCAACACGAACACTACCGGCCGCTGGCCCTCACCGCCCTCGATTATGCCCGGCAGGGGATCACCTCGGTGGATGAGGTGCTGCGACTGGCCGAGGATTTGGGGTAAGCGATGGCTAACTTTGCCTACAAGGGGCGTGACAGCCAGGGCAACGCCACCAGTGGCGTGGTCGAAGCGGCCAACGAGATGGCTGCCGCCGAGCAGCTGATGCGCCGCGGTGTGATGCCGACCGAGCTCAAACCGGGCAAGGCCAAATCCGCCGCCATCGACTGGTCGCTGTTGCTGGAAGGGGGCGTCAAGCTGGACGAGCTGGTGATCTTCAGCCGCCAGATGTATGCCCTGACCCGGGCCGGGATCCCGATCCTGCGCGCCATCTCCGGGCTGGAAGAGAGCACCCACAGCAAGCCGCTCAAGCGGGCGCTTCATTCGCTGGGGGAAGATCTCGGCAATGGTCGCCCGCTCTCCAGCTCGATGCAGGCGCACCCCAAGGTATTCAGCAGCCTGTTCGTCGCCATTATCCATGTGGGTGAGAACACAGGTCAGCTGGAAGAGGCCTTTTTGCAGCTCGCCACCTATTTCGAGCTGGAGCTGGAGACTCGCAAGCGGATCAAGACCGCGATGCGCTACCCCAGCTTCGTGATGATCGCCATCGGTATCGCCATGGTGATCCTCAATATCATGGTGATCCCGGTGTTTGCCGGCATGTTCGCCAAATTCGGCGTGGAGTTGCCGCTGGCGACCCGCATTCTGCTCGCGACTTCCCACTTTTTCGTCCACTACTGGTGGCTGCTGCTCGCCATTCTGGCGGGGATAGTGTTCGGCTGGCGCCGCTGGGTCGCTACACCCAAGGGCAAGCTGACCTGGCACCGCTGGCAGCTCAAGTTGCCGATCGTCGGCACCATCATAGAGCGCTCCCTGCTGGCCCGTTTTGCCCGCAGTTTTTCCATGATGCTCAAAGCCGGGGTGCCGCTTAACACCGCGCTGACCCTGGTGGCCGATGCGGTGGATAACGCCTGGATGGCGGGGCGAGTGCGGGATATGCGCGCCGGTATCGAGCGGGGCGAGAGCCTGCTGCGCACCGCCAGCAGCAGCGGCCTGTTCACCCCGCTGGTGATGCAGATGATCGCCGTGGGGGAGGAGACCGGTCAGGTCGATGACCTGCTACACGAAGCGGCCGAGTATTACGAGCGGGAGGTGGATTATGACCTCAAGAGTCTTACCGCCCGTATCGAACCGATCCTGATCGGGATCGTGGCAGTGATGGTGCTGATCCTGGCGCTCGGTATCTTCACACCAATGTGGGACATGATGCGAGCAGTAAGAGGCAAGTAACTCGGCATCTTCACGCCTGAGCGGTGGGGCATGATGTGCGCGGTTCGTGGCAAATAACTCGGCATCTTCTCGCTTGAGTGGTGGGGCATGATGCGCGCGGTTCGCGGCAAGTAATCTTGCTGGAACTGGATCTCTTCACGTCTGAGTGGTGGGGCGTGATGGGAGCCGTAAGAGGCAAGTAACCGCCTGATTGGCGGGGCACTATGAGCATAGTAAGAGGCAAGAGCTCGGTGGAGTCGAGGACGGGATGAGCAGACAGACGCAGCAGGATGATCGCTGGCTGACCGGATATCGGCGGATCGCCGTGGTGATCCTGCTGATGGTGATCGTCGCCACCCTGGTGCGCAGCTATCAGGTCCATCGGGAAGAGGCGCAGCAACTGGCGCTCACTCTACTGGGAGAGCAATTCGCCGAGCGGGCACAGCGTTTGCACGGCCTCTGGCTCGATGAGCGACGTCCCGACACCTTGCATAGTGCGGGTCAGGGTTGGCAATTTGATGAGCGTGGTTGGCCACTCGGGCTGGTACCGCTGCAATCCCCTTCGGAAAATTGCCGCCAGTTGTGGCTGGCTCTGGTGGGTGAGACGGACGGCGGCATGCCCCCGTTGCAGGTTCTGGCCCGCCCCGATGGCAGTGGTTGCGAGATGGGGTGGGATGGTTATTGGCTGATTTATCAGTTTTCTGACGGGCGAGTGATGAAAAAGCCTTGAATGAAGCTAATCATATGACCCAAGTACATGATTTTTTTGGGCCTGCATGAAATAATGCGAGGCATTACGGAGGGAGCATGACAATGAAACCAATGGCACCAACAATGCCGGAAAACGGGATGATGAGACGGGCCACTGGCTTCTCCCTCATTGAGCTGGTGATCGTGATCGTGATCCTGGGGATTCTGGCGGTAACGGCGCTGCCACGCTTTCTCGATGTGACTGACGAAGCGAAAAAGGCCAGCGTGGAAGGGGTCTCCGGCGGTTTTGCTACCGGCGTTTCGCTGGTGCGGGCTCAATGGGAGGCGGAAGGTCGCGCCAAACAGGACAGTCTCAATACCGTGCTCTATGACGGCAGCCGCTTCTATCTGACTACCCCGACCGAGACCCAGATCAGCAATGGCGAGCTGTCGCCCGGTTATCCCATGGATACTGCTGCCAGCGGCAATCCTAATGTGGATCCGGCCAATCTGACAGCCGAACGTTGTCTCAATATTTGGGAGGGGCTGCTACAAAACCCGCCCAAGGCTACGGCCACCTTCAATGAAGTGCGTGGTAGCGGGAATGACCTGAAATACTATGCCACCGTGAGTGGTAGCGGGCTTGATTCGGTCTGCCGCTACTATCTGGTCAATAGTTTGAGTAAGGGCAGTGATGGCAAGTATCAGGATCCGCAAGGCAAGACTGATGCATTTATGAGTTTCAGTTACCGTCCGGCATCCGGTCAGGTGACCACCAATATTAACTGACAGAGGAAAGTGAAATGAAAAAACAGGCGGGTTTTACCCTGATCGAACTGGTTATCGTGATCATCATTCTGGGTATTCTGGCGGTCACCGCTGCACCCAAGTTCCTGAATCTTCAGGATGATGCAAATCAAGCTGCTGCGTTGGGTGTTGCAGCTGCGGTGAAGAGCGGTGCTCAGTTGGTATATAGCCGTTCCGTATTGGATGGCACAGAGAAGGCACCGTCCAGCGCAGTTTCTGCTGGCACTGGCACTGTGACGACTAAGCATGGCTACCCAACTGCAAATAAAGCCGGGATTGGTGCATCGGTAACTGTTGATGGTGGTTGGGCTGTTGATGACAATGGTGTTTTCAAATCTAGCCAAGCGAATAGCTGCCAAGTTATCTACAAAGAAGCTAGCACCGTAGGCGCGACCTTTGAGGTGACTGTGAGCGGTGCCAACTGTACAGCTAACTAATACTATTAATGCAAGCGAGGCTTCGGCCTCGCTTTCTCTTTTCCCTGATGAGAACCTCCATGCCTGCAACCAAGGGCTTTACCCTGATTGAACTGGTACTGGTGATCCTGTTACTCGGGATTCTGGCCGCCTTTGCCGTGCCCAAATGGCTGGGCAAAGGCGGCTTTGAAACTCAAACCGTGCGTGACGAGCTGCTGACCCGGCTGCGGCTGGTGCAGACCGTCAATATGCATGAGCCTGCCAACCGCTGTACCCAGCTGGTGGTGGCCTCCCCCCGTTTTGCCCACCGTACTTATGCTGCGTGTCCTGCCAGCGATGATCTGAGCAGTGGCTGGACCGATAATCTGCGCACCCGTGGTCGGCTGGTGACCGCCTCTGACGGAATCACTCTTTCCCTGAACAGCAACAACAACTTCGTGCTGCGCTTCGATCAGATGGGGCGACCGCTGGGCACTTGCGCTGCCGGTTGTACCTTGCTGGTGAGTGATGGTCGCGAAACCAGCCGTATCAAGATTGAGTCAGAGGGGTTTATCCATGAGATCCCTTGAGCGCGGTTTTACCCTGATTGAACTGATCGTCGGCATCGTGCTGCTGGCGGTGGCCTTGACCGGCATGTTGGGGCTGCTGATTAATCAGGCGCCACAGGCAGTGGATCCGGTACAGCAGGTGCGAGCCGCCCAGCTGGCCCAGCGGCTGGCTGGCGAGATCCTGCAGAAGTCGTTTGATGAAAACTCCGATCATAACGGTGGCCGTTATCGTTGTGGCGAGCAGGTGGTGGGGGCGACCATCTCCCCTTGCTCCAGCAGCTATGGCCCTGATGGCACCGGCGAGTCAGAGCCCTACACCTATAACGATGTGGATGATTTTGATACCGCGGGCAGTTGGCAGCAGGCCAGCCGGTTTACGCAAACCAGCTGGGTTACGAATAATGATGATGAATATCGCAACTATCAGGTCAGGATTGCAGTAAGTGCCGCAGATTTTAGCGATGGCAGCTTCAAGAGTTGTGCTGCGCCCTGCTCTGTGGGCAAACGCATCGATCTGCAGATCAAGCTGCCGGATGAGAGCGTGCTCGACTTCTCCTTCTACCGGGGGAACTACTGATGGATCGCTCCGCTGTCGGGTGTTGCCTGCCTGTCCGAATGTCTGCGCCTGTAACCATTTCTGACGTCCGATTACGCCTACCGGCTAATCGAATCTACCGCAAGCCTCGGGGTAACAGTGGCTTTACCTTGGTCGAGCTGGTGATGGTCATCCTGCTGCTCGGAATTATGGCGACTTTTACCAGCCAGTTTATTGGTATCGGCAGCCAGATCTATGGCGATGCCAGCAGTCGTGAGCAGCTGATGAGTGATGCCCGCTTCGCCATGGAGCGGCTTAACCGCGAGCTGCGCGATGCGGTGCCGGGATCGGAGCGGATAGAGACCACTGGCGGGACATGGGTCGACTCCGGCGCCTGTCTGCGATTCTGGCCCATCAGCACCTCCAGCCGCTATCTGGCGCTTAACCGCGCCATGTCGGGGAGCACGGCCACCCTTGAACTGGTGATGGCGACCCCGGCCTCTGCGGCCAATCCATTGGATGTGGATGCCACCGCCGTCAAAAAAGATGATCAGCTTATCGTCTTCCCTGTGCCGGACAAAAATGCCGGTTCGCTCACGGCAGGCTGCGATTATGGCCGCTGCGTGGCCAAGGTCACCGATGTGCTGACTCCCGTCTCCGGGGCGCAAACCATCCGCTATACCAGCACCGAGAGTCTGGCAGGCCTCTCTCCCGGCAGCCGGGTCTACTTTGCCAACCAGCAGGTACGTTATTGTGTGGAAGGAAACACGCTGACCCGGGCCACCGCGCCTATTGGGGCATCCTTACCTGCACAGGGCGTGTTGATGGCGGATTCCCTTCGTATTGGCACCTTCTATCGGGAAACCTCGGCGTTTAACGCCGAAGGGGAGTTTGGCATGCGCTTTGTCTTCGAGCGCAAAGGGGAGTCGGTCACCTTCAACCACAAGATAGAGGTGTTCAATGTGCCCTGATCTACATGCTTTCGGTCGGATGCGAGGCAGCGCCTTGATGATCGCCCTGTTTGTTATTGTGGTAATGGCGCTGTTGGCGGCTGCCATGGGCCGCTTTCTGGTCGATAGCGGCGAGAAAAATACGGTGGAGGTGCGCAGCGTGCGCGCCCTGCTGGCCGCCCAGAGCGGGCTGGAAGTGGCGCTCTATCGACTGTTCCCCAACCGTACACTTGCCCAACCGATGCCACCAGTGGTGTGCCAGGTAACCAGCACACTGAACTTTGCCAGTAATCCCGGGCTGAACAACTGCCTGGCTGTGGTTCGTTGCGCCACGGTGCCGGTGACCTATAACGGATCTGTGACCAATGGCTATCGTCTCGAGAGTGTCGGCACCTGTGGCAGCTCGGACCTCAACAGTGCCAACCCCGATTTTGTTGTAAGCAGAACCCTGATGGCCGAAGCTTATGATGGAGCTAACCCATGATTCGTTACATGATCAATTGCTGTGTTCTAATTGTCCTGTTATTTAGTTCGCTGTCATGGGCGGATGTTTTTTTGCCTGGTAAATTTTACATTGGTAATAATAATGGTGATGCGTTACTCCCTACTGTAATGGTGCGGCAGAGCGGGGGGTTATTTATCCCTGTTGCGCCCATTAATTTTTCACTATCAGAAACATTAACTATTAGTGAGGTGAAACTGGATGGAGCTGCAGGATTAGATGCTGGGGTTAATGTTGTTATATGGAATGAAAACGCTGATGTGTTGTTTGACAAGAAGGCAAATGATTTAACACCAAGTCTCATATCCAGTCCAATATCGCTTCCAGCTGGTGAATATAAAATGGCGGTTTGGGGGGGGTGCTTCAAAAATGGTATATATCAGGGGCGTTATCAATCAAATTGTTCTGACTGGGATGATTTTCAGTTTAATGGTATAAGGCTCGTGTCTGCAGGAATAAGTGATGCTTTTCATTTTATCGAACGGACTCATCTTGGTGATAACTCGGATGGAAGTCGTTGGTATCCACCTTCTCCAAGTGGAACGTACGTTAAGAACTTATTTACACTCAATCAAAAATCAAAATTAAAAAATCTCAGTTTATTTAATTTAAGAGACTGGGGTGTGCCGAATGGCAGTCGGATGTTTATAAGGACGCAAGGGTCTGTCGATACACCGCTGGTCTTCTATTTTTCTGGAAATGGTGAGGTCAACTGGCCAATTGAGTACGAGTTAGCTGCGGGTACCTATGAGTTATGGTTAGAGACATTAGGGAGAGGTGATCTCGATGATATTTCTTGGGATGACATCATCTTACGGTATGAACCGAGTCCTCAGCAAAATGATTTTTCTGCTCTTTGCAAGCAAGCATTTCCTTATCCAGCACAAGGACGAGCAGCAAATCATCAGATTGACTTGAGCGGGAGTGAGTGGTCGCTGATGGGCTTGATAAAAGGAACAACCCGTGGTGCGCTGGGGTATAAAAATAGTGGGCAAATCAGGGGGGATCATCCTCAGTCCTGTGATGGTGGAAGATGCTTGCCATCAGACAATACAGCTAATCTGTCATTTCCAGCTTTTCCATCATCATGGCCAACCAGCCCCAATATTGGTATTCAAGAGGGGGTCGATAGGTATTTAACAGCCGCAGATGGTAAATCATTCGGAACTATATCGACAAAGAATGGTTCTTCACTAGACATCAGGCAGGCTGGTCTGACTATAAATACACTTGATTTGGGGAGTGGCCGGAATGGTAAGCCTTATACGGTACGTTTGGCTGCTGGTGACTATTGGATTAAAACCTTGAAGATGTATGACAATACTCTTATTGAGGTCGCTGGGCCTGTTCGATTATTTGTTGAGAACGTAACTATGATCGGTGCTAGCTTTATTAATAGTACAGGTGCAAATATTCGAGGGGATATAGGTAAATTACTACTGGTTACATACAATACTTTGGATATGGGCGCTCAAGCAACTATCAGTGGCTTGGTCTATCAGCAGGAGGGGGGAGTGGGAAGTTTTTTGAACATGGGCTCACCTTCCTATATCCATGGTCGAGTAAGTTCGCCGAAGATAAAAGTTGGTATGAACTCAGTTATCGACTCTTCTGGATATTCATGCGGTGGCAGCCAAAATCAGGTTGATCATTATGAACTGCACTATGGTGCCCAGACGTTGACCTGTGAAGTCGCCACTGTGCAGCTAAAAGCCTGTGCCAATGGCGACTGTTCAACCTTGTATGATCTCGGCGCTAACGTGACGCTGTCACCCACGCAGGGGTGGAGTAGTAATCCGGTCGTGATAGGTGCTTCAGGGAGTGACGCGTTGAATTTGCAACGTTACCAGGCTGGCGCTATCCCGCTGTCTATTGTGACAGCAACGCCTGCTGCTCCGCTGCGCTGTTTTAAAGATGGCGTGCTTGACGCCAATTGCTCCATTTCGTTTGTCGATGCCGCATTGCGTTTCAATGTGCCCACCTTCTATGCCGGTACCTCGGGTGTCACCTCGATCCGCGCTATCAAATCAAACGATGCGGGGGCGACCAAGGTATGCGTGCCCTTACTGACTGGTGATCAGACTCTCCAATTTGCCTCGAGCAAGGTCGTTTCTGAGGCCAGTGGTGCCGTGCCGATGGTCAATAGCACTGTGATCGCGCCATCAGGAAACGTTAAGGTCGCGTTTAACAGTGATGGGGTGGGTCAACTGACCGTGCAGTACCCGGATGCCGGCGTGTTGCGACTGGATGCTACTTTCCAGAAGAATGATGTCACCGGCACCCTTAAGCTGACCGGTAGCGATACGGTTGCTGTGATTCCTAAAGCGATCACACTCCAGGCACAAGAACAAAGTAGTTGCTCGGGCAGTAACGACAACACATATGCGGCCTGCCCTGTCTATCGTAAAGCGGGCGAGTCCTTTACTCTGCAAGCGCGTGCCCTCAATGAGCAGGATCAGCTAACCCCTGGCTTTGCGACCAGTAATAAGGCGATCTCTTGGGCGCTGTTAGCGCCGGCAGCTGGCGGCACCGGAACATTCTCGCCAACTGCAATCTCGTTGGCGAACGGAGTGGCAAATAATGTGGTGGCGAATTGGTCGGAGGTAGGGGTGATCCGGTTAGGCGTCAGCAATTTTGTGCCTTATCCCGCTTATCAGGATGAATTACCCCAACTTGAGACTGTGTTGCGATGGAGTGAGCCAATCGGCCGTTTCGTCCCTTGGGATTACAGTTTGAGTGGTGGTTTTATCACGCCTGCCTGCAATGCCTTTACATACATGAGTCAGCCCTTTGCCAGCGGTTTTGTCCTCACTGCGCGCAACTCGCAGCAAGGGACGACACAGAACTATCAGGGGGCGTTCGCGAAAGGGGTTGCTGAGATGGTGGCTGCCAATGCCCTCGATGGGGTGGATCGTTCAGGACGTATCACGCAAGCCCCTACGCTCAGCTGGGCAAGTGGTATTGCGAGTGTTAATCAGCAGTCACCTTTCGGGCTGAATACCCGCTTTGATCGTGCTACTGGTCCAGAAGCACCGTTTGCCACGTTGAGCTTTGGTATCAAAGTCGATGATAAGGATGGCGGTACTACGCTGTTGGCGAATCCGAATATGAATACGGCTGTAGCAGGATCCTGCGCTGGGGCTAGTTGTGATGCGGTGCGGCTGGGCACTCAAAAACTGTTGTATGGCCGCCTTTTGGCCGGGACTGAAGCCGGGGTTGCCTCGGCGCCGCTGGCTATTCCGCTGAAGATGCAATATTACGAAGCGGGCAACTGGCAGCCGAACAAGGAAGATCAATGTACCCGGCTCTCTCTCGCCGCTGACGGCATCCGCTTCCTCAACCCGGGACACTCGTTTGATGCAGCCTCTCGCGATCTGAATCTGGGGGCGGGCCGCAAGATCAAGCTGGGGTTGGGCAGCTCGGCACCGGGTGGTGAGGCTGCACAGGCAAAAGATGGCGAGATCCTGTTCCACTTTGCCAAGCCGGATATCTCGGTGCGCATTCCGTACAAGGTCGATTTGGCAAAACAGCCATTATCGCCGCTCTGGCTGTCTGACCCGGCGAGTGCCAATGATGGCAACCTGCAAGGTGAGGCCATTTTCGGCTCCAGCCGGGGTAATGACAGAATTATTTATCGGCGCGAAGTATTGCACTAAATGATGTGTAAGGGGGGATGGCGCAACGGCATCCCCCTAAATCCTTGTTTATTAGCGTTTACAAGCGTGTGCGAGTGAGTGATGACTCGCATTTTTGTCGCGCCTGATTGATTGGCGACAGTTTGAGCGCTTGCCCATTAGGGTGGGCATTGGTAAAGTTAGCCGGTTTTCTGCACCTCCAAATTCTTAGGATTTCCCGTAGCCATGTTCAAAAAGCTCAGAGGCGTCTTTTCCAACGATCTGTCGATCGATTTGGGAACTGCCAACACCCTGATCTATGTAAAAGATCAAGGGATCGTCCTTAACGAACCCTCAGTTGTCGCCATTCGCCAAGAGCGCGGGAACGCCAAATCGGTCGCTGCTGTCGGTCATGCCGCCAAGCAGATGCTGGGCCGTACCCCGGGCAACATCTCCGCGATCCGCCCGATGAAAGACGGCGTGATCGCCGATTTCTACGTGACCGAGAAGATGCTGCAGCACTTCATCAAGCAGGTTCACGACAACAACTATTTCCGCCCCAGCCCGCGTGTGCTGGTGTGTGTGCCGTGCGGCTCCACTCAGGTTGAGCGTCGCGCCATCAAGGAGTCCGCACTGGGCGCCGGTGCCCGTGAGGTCTACCTGATCGACGAGCCGATGGCTGCTGCCATCGGTGCCGGCCTGCCGGTCTCCGAAGCGACCGGTTCCATGGTGGTCGATATCGGTGGTGGTACCACTGAAGTGGCCATCATCTCCCTGAACGGTGTGGTCTACTCCCAGTCCGTCCGTATCGGTGGCGACAAGTTTGACGAAGCGATCATCAGCTACGTCCGTCGCAACTACGGCAGCCTGATCGGTGAAGCCACTGCCGAGCGCATCAAGCACGAGATCGGCTCCGCCTATCCGGGCGAAGAGGTGCGCGAGATTGAAGTGCGTGGCCGTAACCTGGCTGAAGGTGTACCGCGCAGCTTTACCCTCAACTCCAACGAGATCCTGGAAGCGCTGCAAGAGCCGCTGTCCGGTATCGTTGCGGCTGTGATGGTGGCGCTGGAGCAGTCTCCGCCGGAACTGGCTTCCGACATCTCCGAGCGCGGCATGGTGCTGACCGGTGGTGGCGCACTGCTGAAAGACATCGACCGTCTGCTGATGGAAGAGACCGGTATTCCTGTCGTCGTGGCCGAAGATCCCCTCACCTGTGTGGCCCGTGGCGGCGGCAAGGCGCTGGAGCTGATCGATATGCACGGTGGCGATCTGTTCCACTACGAATAAGACCCAAAGCCGGCCAGCGTGCCGGCTCTTTTTTGACGACCCATGAAACCCATTTTTGGTAGAGGCCCTTCGCTTCAGTTACGGTTGTTTCTCGCCGTCATCATCTCCATCGCTGCCATCGTCGCGGATTCCCGCTTCGGTGTGTTTACCCATGTCCGCGTCTACCTCAGTTCGTTAGTCAGTCCGCTGCAATACATGGCCAATGCGCCTGGTACCCTGCTCGATACCATGTCGACCCAGGTGCAGACCCGTGCCGATCTCATCGAGCAGACCAAGCAGCAGGAGCAACAGCTGTTTACCCTGCGCTCTCGCCTGCTCAAGATGGATCATCTGGAGCACGAGAACCAGCGTCTGCGCGAGCTGCTTGGCTCGCCGGTGCACAAGGAGTCGCGCAAGATGGTGGCCGAGCTGCTGTCGGTGGATTCCGACCCCTTCAGCCATCAGGTACTGATCAACAAGGGGGCGCTGGATGGCGTCTACAACGGTCAGGCGGTGATCAACGATCAGGGGGTGATTGGTCAGGTGCTCCACGTGGGCTCCACCACCAGTCGCGTGCTGCTGATCACCGACTCCAGCCACGGCATTCCGGTGCGGGTGCTGCGCAACGACTTGCGTGCCATCGCCTCCGGCAGTGGCGAGCTCGACAAGCTTGAGCTGCGCAACCTGCCGCGCAATACCGATATTCAGGTGGGGGATCTGCTGGTCACCTCGGGCCTGGGTGGCCGCTTCCCGGAAGGTTATCCGGTGGCGACCGTGACTCGCTCCGAGTATGTGGAGGGCAAGCCCTTCGCCCAGGTCGAGGCCAAGCCGCTGGTGGAGCTGGATAGACTGCGCTATCTGCTGCTGCTGTGGACCGACAAGAAGCCTGAAGTACATGATGAGGATGGCGAACAGGCAGCTCCTGCTGCGTCCGCCGCAGGAGCCACTCGCTGATGCTGCAACCCGCCAGCGGCAGGATCTGGATCTGGATCTCGATCCTGCTGGCCTTGAGCCTGTCGATCCTGCCGCTTCCTTTCGAATTTGACCCCTTCCGTCCGGACTGGCTGGCCATGGTGCTGATCTACTGGGCACTGGCCTTGCCGCACCGGACCAACGTCGGCACCGCCTGGGTGGCGGGTCTGCTGCTGGATGTGCTGCTCGGCAGCACCCTCGGCGTGCGGGCGATGGCGATGGCCATCACCACCTATCTGGCAGCCTTCCAGTTCCAGAAGATCCGCAACTTCTCCCTCTGGCAGCAGGCACTGATCATCGGTGGCCTCTCGCTGGTGGGCAAGATGACGGTATTCTGGGCCGAGCACCTGTTCAGCCAGGCCAGCCTCAACTTCGCCTACTTTTGGTCGACGTTGACGACGATGTTAATATGGCCCTGGGTGTTTCTGGTGCTGCGCAAGGTGCGGCGCCGCTTCAACATTAGGTAAATATGAGCAAAAACAACGAACCACAACTCTATCTCGCCTCGGCTTCTCCCCGTCGCCGTGAACTGCTGACCCAGCTTGGCTACCGCTTCGAGGTGCTGAAACTGGATGTGCCCGAGCAGCGGGAAGAGGGTGAAAAGGCGCAGGATTACGTCTGCCGTCTCGCCCGTGACAAGGCGATGGCTGGCGTGGCGTGTGCGCCGACGGCGTTGCCGGTGCTGGGTGCCGACACCATAGTGGTGCTGGGCGACCGGGTACTGGAGAAACCGTCCGATCTGCTGGATGCCAAAGATATGCTGGAGGCGCTCTCCGGCAAGGTGCATCAGGTGATGACGGCGGTGGCGCTGGCCAGCAAGGATCGTTGTGACGTGCGTCTGGTCACCACCAACGTGGCGTTTCGCAAGCTGGATGAGGCCGAAATCGAGGCCTACTGGCGGACCGGTGAGCCCTGTGACAAGGCCGGGGCTTATGGCATTCAGGGCATTGCCGGCAAGTTTGTCAGCCGCATCGAGGGGAGCTATAGCGCCGTGGTCGGCCTGCCCCTGCTGGAGACAGACCTGCTGATCAAGCATCATCTGGAACAGCTCAAATAATTTCCCGTCAGCTGTGCTCTGCTGCGTTTATCCCTTGCGCGCGTTGTACCGGATTGGCTCTATAGAATTCAAAACTGGAACAGGCAAGGTTACTTATGTCGGTAGAACTGCTGGTTAACGTTACCCCCTCCGAAACCCGGGTCGCTCTGGTCGAAAACGGTCTGCTGCAGGAAGTGCATGTCGAGCGTCAGGCCAAGCGCGGCATCGTGGGCAATATCTACAAAGGCAAGATCAGTCGGGTGCTGCCCGGTATGCAGGCGGCGTTCGTCGATATCGGCATGGACAAGGCGGCCTTCCTGCACGCCTCCGATATCGTGCCGCACACCGAGTGTGTGGCGGTGAAGGAGAAGGAGCAGTTCCAGGTCGGCAACATCGCCGAGCTGGTGCGGCAGGGGCAGGACATCATGGTGCAGGTGGTGAAAGATCCGCTGGGTACCAAGGGTGCCCGTCTCACCACTGATATCACCTTGCCCTCCCGCTATCTGGTGTTTATGCCGGGCAGCGCCCACGTCGGTGTCTCCCAGCGCATCGAGTCCGAAGCGGAGCGGGAGCGTCTCAAGCGCACCGTGGCCGGTTATGTGGATGAGCTGGGTGGCTACATCATCCGTACCGCCGCCGAAGGGGTGGGGGAGCTGGAGCTGGAGCAGGATGCCGCCTTCCTGAAACGCCTGTGGCGCAAGATCCTCGAGCGCAAGCAGAAGTACCCGCCCTGCAAGATCCTCTACGAGGATCCCAGTCTGGCCTTCCGGGTGGTGCGCGATTTTGTCGGCGCCGAGCTCGACAAGATCCGCGTTGACTCCCGTCAGAGCTTCGATCAGCTCAAGCGTTTCACCGGTGAGTATGTGCCGGAGCTGGCCAACAAGCTGGAGTACTACCCCGGCGAGTCGCCGATCTTCGATCTCTACGATGTGGAGAACGAGATCCAGCGCGCGCTGGAGCGCAAGGTGGAGCTGAAATCCGGCGGCTACCTTATCATCGACCAGACCGAAGCCATGACCACGGTGGATATCAACACCGGCGCCTTTGTCGGCCATCGCAATCTGGAAGAGACCATCTTCAACACCAACGTCGAGGCGACGGCGGCCATCGCCCGCCATCTGCGCCTGCGCAACCTCGGCGGCATCATCATCATCGACTTCATCGACATGCAGTCGGAAGATCACCGCCGTCGGGTGCTGCACAGCCTGGAGCAGGCGCTCTCCAAGGACCGCGCCAAGACCAACGTCAACGGTTTCTCCCAGCTCGGCCTGGTGGAGATGACCCGCAAGCGCACCCGCGAGAGCCTGGAGCATGTGCTCTGCTCCGAGTGCCCCGAGTGCAAGGGGCGCGGCCGGGTCAAGACGGTGGAGTCGGTCTGCTTCGAGATCCTGCGGGAGATCATCCGGGTCAATCGCGCCTACGATGCGGATCAGTTTACCGTTTACGCGGCTCCGGCCGTGGCCGACTACCTCCATGGCGAGGAGTCCCACAGTCTGGCGGAGCTGGAAGTGTTTATCGGCAAGCAGGTGCGGGTGGTGAGCGAACCCCTCTGCGGTCAGGAGCAATTCGACGTGGTGATGATGTAATTGGTCTACCGCTGGCTGAGTCGGGGCTGGTTGGCCCTGGGGGTTCTGTTCGTACTGATGGCCATGCTGGTCACGCTGGTACGGGTTGGGGGCCCTTTGCTGAATCAATACCGGGAGAGTCTGATCCACACTCTGCTGGGGGATTCACAGCTCAAGGTCAGCGTGGAGCAAGTGGGGCTGGACTGGACACAATCCGGCCCAGCCCTCGAATTGCAGCAACTCGCCATCGCCCCGGATTCGGGGCGTTTTACCGTACAGCTCGGCAAAGCCTGGGTGCATCTCGACTTCTGGCGCACCCTCAACGAGCTCAAGCCGGTGTTTGGCGAGCTGACCCTCAGCGATGGCGACATCACCCTCGATTTCAGCCAGCCCGCCAACAGCCGCGAGCCGCAAGGAGACCCCCAGCAGGGCGCCCTGCTGCGCTTTCTGCTGACCCAACTCTCCACCTTCGATGTGCACAACACCCGCCTCAGCGTCACTACCTCCCTCGGCGATCTGCGGGCGCTCGACATTGCCCAACTGCGCTGGCAGAACCGCGGCAAGCGCCATCAGGGGGTGGGCAAGGCGTATCTCATCAACGGGGTGGGCGAGAGCACCATCGATCTGATTCTGGATATCGATGCCCCGACGGCGCGCCTCGACCGCCTCAAGGGGCAGCTCTATCTGGGTGCCCGCCAGCTCGATATCAGTCCCATTCTCGCCAAGGTCCATGCCGGTGAGCCCAGTGTCGCCGGTCAGCTCGACTTCCAGCTCTGGAGCGAGTTTGACAGCGGCAAGCTGGGTAACACCCTGTTGGCCTTTGGCAACAACTACCTGATCTGGAAGGATCCCAAGGATCAGCGGCTCCATCGTCTCGGTCTCGATGGTGGCAAGGTTCAACTGCGCCGCGATGGTCAGGACTGGCAACTGGCCAGCCACGATGTGATCTTCAAACTGGACGAAAAACCCTGGCTGCACAGCCGGTTGCAGCTGGAGCGGATCGGCGAGCGGGTACAGGGCTATGTGCCGCAGATCGATCTCGACCAGCTTGCCCAGCTGAGCCAGCTGGTCTCGGCGATGTACCCCGCCCAGAGCGAGCTGCTCAAGCGGACCAGACCCAAGGGCAAGTTGACAGGCTTGACCCTGCTGGCCGATGCCGGGTGGCAGGATATCTCCTTCAGCGGTGAGATCGCCAATGTGAGCCTCAATGCCTGGCACGACGTGCCCGGTTGGCGGGATCTCAACGGCGAGTTCTGGCTCACCCCCAAGGGGGGCAGCGCCAGATTGGCACTGGCGAACGACAAGGTGGATCCCGCCCGGCACTTCAAGGTGCCGATCCCGGTCGACAACTTCTCGGCCCGCCTCGACTGGTGGCGCGAGGAACAAGGCTGGGTGCTCTACGGGCAGGATATCGCGCTGGATAACCCTGACCTGACTCTGGCCAGCCGTTTCCGTCTCGATCTGTTCGAACACCCCTTCCTGGCCCTGACCGGCCGCATCGATGTGAAGAACGCGGGCCATGCCGATCGCTACTTCCCGCTGCAGGCGATGGACAAGGGGCTGGTGGATTACCTGAGCGGCGCCATCAAGGGGGGCAAGGCCAAGGGGGCCGACCTGCTCTGGTATGGCGAGTTCCGGGATTTCCCTTATGAGAAAGGTGATGGCATTTTCCAAGTGGCGGTGCCGCTGGAGCAGGCCACCTACGAGTTCTTCCCCGGTTGGCAACCGCTCACCGACCTGCAGATCGACCTGTTGTTCCAGAATGCCGGTCTCGATATGCGCAGCCGATCCACCAAACTCGGCAAGGCGAGCTCCGACTCGGTGCATGCATGGATCCCGGATCTCTCTCCCGGTGCCCACCTCTATGTGGATGCCAAGGTGCAGGGGGAGGGCAAGGCCATCAGCGACTACCTGCAGGACTCCCCGTTGGGTAGTTCGGTAGGTCAGGCGCTGCGGGAGATCGAGATCCGCGGCCCGATGGCAGGATCGGTCAAGCTCGATATTCCTCTCGATGGCGAGAGCGAGGTGAAGGTGAGCGGCGATGCCACCTTCAGCAACAACAAGGTGCGGGTCGCCAGTCTGGATTTGCTGCTGGAGAAGGTGCAGGGGCGGCTCGAATATGACAACGAACAGACCCGCTTCAGCAACCTCAAAGCGAGCCTGTGGAACCAGCCGCTGACCCTCGATTATCAGGGGCGCCAGCATCCGGATCACTATCAGGTCGACCTCGATTTCAAGGGACAGTGGGATAGCCGCCGCCAGCCCGCCGCCATCTCTTCATTCGGCATTCTCAACGGCCGCAGTAACTGGGGCGGCAAGCTCGGGTTGACTCTGCCCGAGAGCAAACCGTTCAGCTTCCAGCTGGCGCTCGACTCCAACCTGCAGGGGATGGGGCTGGATCTGCCGCTGCCGCTGGCCAAGAGCAGCGCCAGCCGGCTGCCGCTCAAGGTGATCGCACGTGGCCGGGATGGCAGCGCTGATATTCGCGCCGTACTGGGGGCTGATGTGGATATGCAGACCCGGCTGGTCTACGGCGAAGGGGTGCCTTATCTCAGTCGGGTGCGGGTCGATGTGGGCCAACCGGGTGCCCGAGTGCTGCGCGATGCCCCAATGCTGCTTGCCATCAACCAGCAGGAGGCCGACGTCGGCGGCTGGCTGGCGCGGCTCAAGCAGTGGCTGCCAGCGCAGAACCAGACTGGCAATGCGGTGGTCGGCCCCGCCTTCCTGCCGCAGGAGTGGTGGGTGGATGGTCAGCTGGCCCGCGCCTATATCGGCAGTGCCACCCTCAAGGCGGCGCGCTTCACCGTGGGGCCGACCAGTCAGGCGACCGAGGTGATGATCGACAGCCCCGACGTGATGGGGGTGATCCGGCTGCCCGCAGTGGCCAATCGCCCGGTGGATGCCAAGTTTGCCCGCATCTACTGGTCCGGCAAGAGTTCGGATCTCAGCCCGGATCCCGATGCGCAGCAGGATAACGCCATCATGGCCTCCATTCCCTGGCTGACATTCAGTTGTGTCGACTGCCGCTTTGGCGAGCTGCCGCTCGGCGAAGTGAAAGGGGAGCTGGTGCCCGGCGCCAACAAGGTGACCCTCAAGGGGCTGGATGTGCGGCTGGCCGGCAGCCAGCTCACTGGCAGCATGGACTGGCTGGCCGATGGCAACCGGATGCAGACCCGCGCCCGTGGCAAGCTGACCAGCAGCAACAGCGAGTTGCTGCTCAAGCGGCTCGGTTACACCTCGCCTATCGGCGATGCTCCCGGCTCCCTCGCCTTTGATCTGAACTGGCAGGATGTGCCCTACCGGCCGAGTCTGCCGACCCTGGGGGGAAGTGCCAACTATCAGCTGGAGGGCGGCACCCTGCGGGAGGTCAACGACAAGGGGGCGCGGCTGCTCTCCCTGCTCAGCCTCGACTCCCTGCTGCGCAAGCTGCGCCTCGATTTTCGCGATGTGTTCGACAAGGGCTTCTACTTCGAATCCATGTCTGCCTCTGCCACCATCAAGCAGGGGCAGCTCAAAAATGACGACTTCTATATGAAAGGGGCGGCTGGCAACCTGCGCGGTGAAGGGATCGCCGATCTGGTGCGCTGGCGGCTCGACTTTGATCTGAGCTTCTCCCCGAACCTGGGTGGCACCCTGCCGGTGGTGGCGGCCTTCTCCATCACGCCGGTGACCGGGCTCTATGTGCTGGCCCTCTCCAAATTGCTGGAGCCGGTGGTGGATGTGGTGACCCGCATCGATTTCCGGGTCTCCGGCCCGCTCGATGATCCCAAGCTGATCGAGGCGGGACGTAATCGGGCTCGGATCAAGCTCAACCAGCAGCAGAAACAGGCGGTCGATGCGGTGGTGCCCACCCTGCCAGCGGCCACCCCTTTCCTGCTCAATCCACAACCAGGCATTCCGCGTCAGCCTTGATGCTGGCGCCAACCCTTGCTTCGACCTGCTCACGCTCAAGGAGAGAGCCATGATCCGACATATTCTGCTGATCACCTTCAAGCCCGACGCACTCCCCGCCGATATTGCCGCCGTCAGGGCCGCCTTCCTCGCCATACCGGCCAAGGTCAGCGGCGTGACCGCGGTGGAGTGGGGGGAGAATGACAGCCCCGAGGGGAGGGATGACGGCTTCACCCACAGCGTGCTGATGACCTTCGCCGACGAAGCGGCCCGCCAGCGCTATCTACCCCATCCGGAGCACGATGCCCTCAAGGCCATCTTCCGTCCGGTGCTGGCACGTATCATAGTGCTGGATTACACACTGCAACCCGGTGATGTGGTCAGCATCTGAACGTTGCAACAATGACAAGGAGAACGTCATGTGGTTAGCCGCAATACAGCTGGTATCTGGCCGTCACTGGCAGGATAACCGGGAGCAGATTGCCGCCGAGCTGGCGGCCTTGCCAACCGAGCGGCCGCTGCTGGTGCTGCTGCCGGAGAACTTTGCCCTGTTTGGCGAGCGGCAGGGCTATCTGGATGGCGCCGAGGCGATGGGCCCCGATCTGAGCGGCGCCGCGCCGATCCAGCAACAGCTGGCCGAGTGGGCCCGCGACTTTGGCATCTGGCTGGTGGCCGGAGCCATGCCGACCACCATCGCCGGTTCCGACCATATCCACACCAGCTCGCTGGTGTTTGACCCAAGCGGTGAGCTCAGGGGCCACTACCACAAGATCCACCTGTTCGATGTGGATGTGGCGGACAATCATGGCCGTTATCGGGAGTCGGAGACCTTCAGTGCGGGGGAGGCTCCTATGCTGGTGGATTCCCCCTTTGGTCCCCTTGGCCTCTCGATCTGTTATGATCTGCGCTTTCCCGAGCTCTACCGCCAGCTGGCCCGTGCCGGTGCCCGTGTGCTGCTGGTGCCTGCTGCCTTTACCGCCGTGACCGGCGAGGCGCACTGGGAGCCGCTGCTGCGGGCTCGCGCCATCGAAAACCAGTGCTACGTAGTTGCTGCCAATCAGGGCGGAACTCACGAGACGGGGCGCCAGACCTGGGGCCACAGCATGGTGATCGATCCCTGGGGTCGGGTGCTGGCCAGCAAGGAGTCCGGGCGTGGCACCGTGTTGGCGCAGATGGAGCCCGGATTTATCGACGAATTGCATCGCACCATGCCAGTGCTGACCCATGCCCGTTTGTTGTGATGGCGTGGCTTGTTGCCACCCCGTCGGCAAGACGATTTAAAACATCTCGTTACGAGAGTGGAGAAGAAGATTGAGTCTATTGAGCCAGGTTAGTGCCTCCCTGTTGGCCCCCAACGACCTCGACGAAGGGCGCCTGCAGCAGCTGCTCGGCAGCCTGATGAGCCATCAGGTTGAGTTCGGCGATCTCTATTTCCAGCGCAGCTGGCACGAGTCCTGGATGTTGGAAGATGGCATCGTCAAGGATGGCAGCTACAACATCGATCAGGGGGTCGGGGTGCGCGCCGTCAGCGGCGAGAAGACCGGCTTCGCCTACTCTGACGAGCTGAGCCTGCTGGCGCTGCAACAGTCGGTGACTGCTGCTCGCGGCATCGCCGCTGCCGGTGCTCACGGCAAGGTGAAGGCGTGGGCGCGCACCGAAGCGAACCTGCTCTATCCGGCCATGGATCCGCTGCAGACCCTCGACAAGCAGCAGAAGATCGCCCTGCTGGAGCAGATGGACAAGTTTGCCAGAAGTCTGGATCCCGCCATCAATCAGGTGATGGCCTCCATCAGCGGTGTCTACGAAGAGGTACTGGTGGCCGCTACCGATGGCACCCTGGCTGCCGATATTCGCCCGCTGGTGCGGCTGTCAGTGACCGTCATTGCCGAGAAGGGCGATCGTCGCGAGCGCGGCAGTGCCGGTGGTGGTGGCCGTTTTGGTTACGACTGGTTCCTCGAACTGGACGGGCTGGAGAGCCGCGCCTTTGGCTATGTGCGCGAAGCGGTGCGTCAGGCGCTGGTCAACCTCGACGCCATCGATGCGCCGGCCGGCACCATGCCGGTGGTGCTCGGCGCCGGCTGGCCCGGCGTGCTGCTGCACGAGGCGGTGGGTCATGGTCTGGAGGGGGATTTCAACCGCAAGGGCTCTTCCGCGTTTGCCGGTCGCATCGGCGAACAGGTGGCCTCCAAACACTGCACCATCGTCGATGACGGCACCCTGCCGGGTCGGCGTGGCTCCGTCAGCATAGATGACGAGGGGACGCCGGGTGGCTACAACGTGCTGATCGAGAACGGCATTCTCAAGGGTTACCTGCAGGACAAGCAGAATGCCCGTCTGATGGGTGTGCCGCTCACCGGCAACGGTCGCCGCGAATCCTACGCCGCCATGCCGATGCCCCGCATGACCAACACCTACATGCTGGCGGGTCAGTACGATCCGGCCGAGATCATCGCCTCGGTGAAGAAGGGCATCTATGCCCCCAACTTCGGCGGCGGTCAGGTGGACATCACTTCCGGCAAGTTTGTCTTCTCCGCCTCCGAGGCCTACCTCATCGAGGATGGCAAGATCACCGCCCCCATCAAGGGCGCGACCCTGATCGGCAACGGCCCCGAGGCGATGAGCCAGGTCTCCATGGTGGGTAGCGATCTTGCGCTGGATCGCGGCGTCGGTATCTGCGGAAAAGAGGGGCAGAGCGTGCCGGTTGGTGTCGGCCAGCCCACCCTTAAACTGGATCAACTCACCGTGGGTGGCACCCAGTAAGTCTTGCGGCAAACTGGTCACAGTGAAATCAAACCCCGGCTTTTGCCGGGGTTTTGCTTTTCAGGGGTCGCAGATAACAAAAAGCCCCGGTCGGTGGGCCGGGGCTGGCGAATTATTCGGTATCAGTTGACCGAGATGGCGCGGGCGTCGATGAAGTAACGGGCCTTGCCCTGTTTATCGATCTGGATCTTGGCGATCAGCCTCTCTTGCTGCTTGTGTTCCCACAGCTGCTCTACTTTGGCAAGGGCTGGATTGACAATGCCGAGCACATTCAAATACTCGTGAAACAGGCTATGATTACCAATTTCGGTCAGCATCTTGGTCATCTGGACACTCTTCTGGAACAAGGGGGGCGGATACAAGATAGCCATGTCGAGCTGAATGATTGCTGTACAAAAAACAAACAACAAATGGCTTGTCGTCATAGCAGAGATGAGGCCGGTCATTGAGTACGGGATTGCGGACAACAAAAAGCCCCGGTCGGCGGACCGGGGCTGGCGGATTATTCGGTATCAGTTGACGGATATGGCGCGGGCGTCGATGAAGTAGCGGGCGTTACCCTGTTTGTCGATCTGGATCTTGGCGACCAGCTGCTCTTGCGCTTTATATTCCCAGCGCTGTTCGATCTTGGCGAGGGATGGGCTCGCAATCCCAACCACATTCAGGTACTCGTGAAACAGGCTATGGCTCCCTATTTCGGTCAGCATCTTGTCCATCTGCATACTCTCCTGAAATTGAGTGGGTATTCATCAACAAACCTATCAGCATCCGTCTGAACAAAGTCTGTATGAAAAACAAACTAACTCATTTGTGTGTCAATAACATGATCAGGAACAAGATCAGTGCAGATCGTCAGGGACTTTTTGATACCGTTTTCAATCAGAGCTGGTGGGCTTTTGCGGCAAGTGATCAAAAGTGCCGGAAACCTGCGGTAGCGCCGGTGTGCTCTGTACGGCGCCCCCACCGTGGAATACCGGATCCTGTGCTACTTCCTTGATGCCATTGATGCAAAATTGCATACCCATGCAAACCAGCAGGAAGCCCATGATGCGGGTCATGGCGTCGATGCCGGTGTCGCCGAGGATCTTGCAGACCGGATCCGCCAGCTTCAATACTCCCCAGCTGATCAGGCTCATCAGGGCAAAAGCCGTCACCATGCCGCCGTAGATGGTGAGCCGATTGTACTCGCCGGGCAGCTCGGCGATCTGGGCGGCACCGCTGATCACCAGTGCCATGGTGCCCGGCCCGCACATGCTGGGCATGGTGAGCGGCACGAACGCGATGCTCTGGTTGATGTCTACCCCGCTTGCCTGACTGGGGGCGGGAAACAACATGCGAAAACCGATAAAGCCGATGATGAGGCCACCGGCCAGTCGCAAGCCCGGAATGGAGATCCCGAACAGATCCAGAACCGAGGATCCGATAAAGAAGGTGATGCAGAGGGTGCAGAACAGATAGATGGCGGCCAGGTTGACCTGGCGGCGCACGTGTTCGCGCGACATCCCCTTGCTCAGCCCCAGCAGCAGGGTGGCCGTGGTGGGCGGGTTGACCATGGGCAGCAGCGCCAGCAAGGCGATAAAGACGACCTGAAAGAACATATTGGGCCTCTGATAGCAGGAGTGAATAGGAACGCCATGAGGCAGGCTGTCACCTGACTCAAGAGGGAGGCTATCTTATGCTGGCCAAACTGAACACAAGCAGTACAAAAAAGCCCCGAATCAGATTCGGGGCTCGGGGTCAGGCGGGTTGGGGTTGCTGCTGCCGGATGGCGCGCTGCTGGAACCAGAGCCAGAGGCCGATGGCAAAGCCAAGCACCGCCAGACTCACCACATAGTGGGAGGGGGCCAGCATGTCGCTCTTCATCCAGAGGGTCACTGCCATCGGGGTGAGGCCGCCGAAGATGGCGTAGGCAACGTTGTAGGAGAACGACAGACCGGAGAAGCGCACCACCGGCGGAAACGCATTGACCATCACGTAAGGCACGGCGCCGACAATCCCGACCGCAAAGCCCGCCAGCATGTAGAGCGGCACCAGCTGGCTCGTACCGGTCGCCAGACCGTGATAGAAGGCGTAACTGGAACCTGCCAGCAGCAGGGAGCCAAACATGAAGGTGATACCGCTGCCCAGCAGGTCGATCAGTCGGCCATAGACGATGCAGCCGAGGGTCAGTGCCACGATGGCCAGCGAGTTGGCGGTCAGGGCGTCAGCCGGGCTGATGCCATAGACCTTCTGCAGATAGGTGGGGGTCATCAGGATCACCACCACTATCCCGGCGGAGAGCAGCCAGGTGAGCAGCATGGAGACCACCACGCTGCTCTTGTGGCTGCGCAGTACCGTCTTGAGGGGCAACTCGTCGGCCAGCGCCTTGTTGGCCTGCATTTCGGCGAAGACCGGGGTCTCGTGCAGCCAGCGGCGCAAGTACATGGCGACGATGCCGAAGATACCGCCGAGCAGGAAGGGTACCCGCCAGCCCCACTCGCTCACTTCGGCCGGGGTCAGGCTCTTGTTGACCGCAGTGGCGATCAGGGAGCCGAGTAGGATGCCGGCCGTCAATCCCGCCGTGAGCGTGCCGCAGGCGACACCGACCCGACGGGCAGGAACATGCTCGGCGACAAACACCCAGGCGCCCGGCACTTCACCACCGATGGCGGCGCCTTGCAGGATACGCAGTCCCAGCAGGGCAATGGGGGCGCCGATGCCGAGCACCGCATAGGTGGGCAGCAGACCGATCAGCAGGGTCGGCAGCGCCATCATGAGGATGCTGAGGGTGAACATCCGCTTGCGGCCGATGAGATCGCCGAAGTGAGCCATGATGATGCCGCCGAGCGGGCGGGCCAGATAACCGGCGGCGAAGATGCCGAAGGTCTGGAACTGGCGCAGCCACTCGGGAATATCGGCCGGGAAGAACAGTTCGCCGATGACGACGGCGAAGAAGACGAAGATGATGAAGTCGTAAAACTCCAGCGCACCGCCGAGGGCAGCCAGACTCAGGGTCTTGTAATCCTGTCGATTGAGGGGGCGGGCGTGATCGTGTTGTTGTGCGGTTGTGGTCATATCCGTATGTTTCCCATCGGTTTTTTTAGTTATTGTCGCCCCGGTAAAGGGGGCATATGCAGGTGATCGAGAGTATGCTGCCTGCCTCTTGTGTGTAAATCGCGCAATTCGCAACACTGTCTTGCATCTTTTTGGGGCAACCTTTTTGGGAAACCAGAGCGCCCCGCTGGCG
Organism: Aeromonas sp. QDB62; assembly: GCF_027705695.1. NCBI lineage: Bacteria > Pseudomonadati > Pseudomonadota > Gammaproteobacteria > Aeromonadales > Aeromonadaceae > Aeromonas > Aeromonas sp. QDB62. Next base: position 82,629 of record NZ_JAPDCD010000013.1, read on the forward strand.
GAGGAATGATGGAAAAGAAACGGGTACTGCTCTCCTGGAGCAGCGGCAAGGATTGCGCATGGGCACTGCATCAGTTGCGGCAAGATCCCGCCATCGAGGTGGTGGGGCTGTTTACCACTCTCAATCAGGCATTCGAGCGGGTGGCGATGCACGGGGTGCGCAAGCAGTTGTTGACCGAGCAGGCCGCCTGCGTCGGGCTGCCCCTCATCACCATCGATCTGCCCTGGCCCTGCAGCAACGAGGATTACGCCCGCATCATGACCGGCTTTATCGCCGATGTGGTGACACAGGGGATCCGCCATATGGCCTTTGGCGACTTGTTCCTCGAGGATGTGCGCGCCTACCGTGAAAAGCAGCTGGCAGGCACCGGCATCGAACCACTGTTCCCGCTGTGGGGCAGCAATACCCGTGAACTGGCGCCGCAGATGGTGGCCGCTGGGTTGAAGGCGCGGATCAGTGCTCTCGACCCGAACAAGCTGGATGCCAGCCTGGGGGGCCACGATTTTGACGAGGCACTGCTGGCGGCGCTGCCGGAGGGGGTCGATCCGTGCGGCGAGAACGGCGAGTTTCACACCCTGGCCTATGATGGCCCCATGTTCTCCCGCCCGCTTGGCATTCGGGTCGGCGAGACAGTGCTGCGCGACGGCTTTGTCTTTACCGATCTGCTGCCAATCGAAGATTAATTATCGGGCGTCAAATGCTCCCTTTTTGCAGGAGCATTCACAGATTTGAGAGGCGGGATGGGGGCACTATTGGCCCCCTCTTTTGATTCAAGATGACAACCTGCCTTATGAAACACGTCTCTCGTCCGGCGCTGCTTGCCTCCTTGCTGGCTGCCGCCCTCGCTCTGCCTGCTGTCGCGGGTCAAGCCGCTACCGTTCAGCCGATCCCTGCCGGTGTCACCACCGTCACTCTGGCCCAGCAGGCACCGATCCACTGGGTCTCGGTGGAGCAGATAGCCAAGAGTCTGGATGGCCTGCCCCCGATGGCGGTCGGGTTTGATATCGACGATACCCTGCTCTTCTCCAGCCCGGGTTTTTATCGCGGCAAACAGGAGTTCTCGCCCAACGACGAGAGCTATCTGAAAAACCCCGCCTTCTGGGAGAAGATGAACAATGGTTGGGATGCGTTCAGCATGCCGAAAGAGGTGGGCAAGGCGCTCATCGCCATGCATCTCAAGCGCGGTGACCACATCTATTTCGTCACCGGTCGCTCGGCCACCAAGACCGAAACCGTGAGCCAGACTCTGCAGCAGACCATGAATATTCCGGCCGACCAGCTCAATCCGGTGATCTTCGCGGGTGATAAGCCGGGCCAGAATACCAAGGTGCAGTGGCTCAAGGATAAGCAGATGAAGCTCTTCTACGGCGATGCCGACGGGGATATCAAGGCGGCGCAGGAGGTTGGTATTCGCGGCATTCGTCTGCTGCGGGCTGCCAACTCCAGCTACCGGCCACTGCCGTTGGCAGGGGCGCTGGGGGAAGAGGTGATCATCAACTCCCAGTTCTGATCCACAGCGGATCCATGCAATAAGGGCGGGGCCATCGGCACCCGCCCTTTTTGCATCCGTCATCCAGCTCGGATCAGTCGTCAGCCCACGGCATCTCGGGCAGGCTGTCGAGGAACTCGCCGTAACGGGTCAGATTGAAGGGGCCCTGATCCGCTTCCATTGCCATCAGCTCGGCCCCGAGGGCGCAGGCGATATATTGCAGTGCCTCTTCCCGTGGGGTGCCCTTCATTACCAGCCGCATCAGGGTCGCTTTCACATGGGGCGGGTGACCATCGTTGAGCTGGTTCTCCACCATCTCCAGCAGCGCGTCTTCGTCAAAAAATTCCTGAGTGTCGTTCATGGGATATCCGCAACAATGAATGTGGCGGCCAGTATAGCCTGAATGTGACTAACACCTTGAATGGCCAGCGAATAAACAATCCGATGAGGAGGCCATTTGTTACCCATAATTAGGAGGAGTTTGCCAAGGCAAACAGGTTGGAACACAGATAACATGGATGGACACGCCTATGCCCACGATAGATTCCCTGCTGGCCGAGCCCAAGCTACTGCCCCAGATCCCGGAAGTGATACGCGATTTGATCCAGACTTTCAATGAAAAGGATCCGGATCTGCTCAAGATCAGCAAGCTGATCAACAAGGACCCTGTCATCTCCGCCAAGTTGCTGCGGCTGGCCAACTCGGCCAAATTCGGCAGCAGTCGTCAGATCGGTACCGTCAATGAAGCCGCGGTGCGGCTGGGGTTGGCGATGGTGCGCAACATGGTGCTGGCTTGCGGGCTCACCGAATCGGTCACTGCGGTGCCCGGCATTGACCTCAAACATTTCTGGGGCTGCGTGTTCAACGTGGCAGAGCTGGCCCGTCGTCTGGCGGTGAAGAAGGGGATGAAGGGGGATGAGGTCTTTACCTGCGCCCTGCTCTACGATCTCGGCCGCTTGGTGATGCATGTGGGCCTGCCGGAAAACACCGTCCACCACATTCACGATCTGGAATTGCACAAGGGGCGGGCCAAGGCGGAAGAGCTGGTGGTCGGCTTCAACTATGCCCAGGTCGGGGCGGCCATGGCACGCTACTGGAAGTTCCCCGAGACCATCAGCAATGCGGTGGAGTATCACTACAACCCCATGCTGGCCAAGGAGTTCTCCGCCGAGGCCGGGTTGATCCATCTGGCGATCGTGCTGGCTGCGCAATCCGATGTGGGGGAAGAGGCGCCGCCCGAGTGGCCCCACAAGGTGGCAGATGCACTGGGGCTGAGCTGGGCCGATTGCGCCGCCCAGTTCACTGCACTGCGCGAGCAGGGTAATGGCTATGCCGGATTGCTGGCTGCCTGAGCCTGTTTATCCCATCTCATCAGGGGCCAACGCGGCCCCTTTTTCATGGCCGATGGCGCCACAGGCTTGCCAGCCCGGGAGTGACGGGGCACTCTTTGCCCTTCACTTTCCGTTAGAGAGCCCTTGCCATGATTGCCTCCTCCCGCCTGATCCTGCGCGAAATGATCGCCACCGATGCCCCCTTCATCCTTGAGCTGCTCAATGACGGCGACTTTTATCGCTACATCGGCGATCGGGGTATTCGCACTCTGGAGCAGGCGCAGGAGTATATCCAGCAGGGGCCAGCAGTCAGCTATGCCCGTTATGGTCACGGGCTCTATCTGGTGGAGCGCAAGGAGGACGGGGCCAGCCTCGGTATCTGCGGCCTGATCAAGCGCGATACCCTGGCGCAGGTCGATATCGGTTACGCCTTCTTGCCGCAGTATCGCGGTCAGGGTTATGCCATTGAAGCGGCGCAGGCCGCCCTTGCCGATGGCAAAAGCCGGTTGGGGATTGGGCAGGTGGTCGCCATCGTCACCCCGGGCAACGAGCGTTCCATCGGCCTGCTGGCCAAGCTGGGGCTGGTACGCAGCCGTCTGGTCAAGCTGAGCGAAGATGCTGACGAATGCCTGCTGCTGGAGCAGTGATCGAGGTCAGAGAGCTGGAAAGCGAATGGCGAGGTGGCTGGTCAGATTGAGTGACAAGCAAGAGGCTGGATCTGGTTAAAGGTGTGAGAGAAGCAAAGAGGCCGCCGTGAGTTGCGGCCTGTCTGCATCGGGCGCTGCCGGAGGGCAGGCAGGATCAGTTGAGGTCTTCGATGGAGAACTCGCCAGCGATACCATCACAGGAGATGGCGAAACCGCCGCTGAAGCGGGTGCTGAACTGGATCAGGAACGCATCGGAATCCTGCTCTTGCGGGGGCAGGTTGATGGGTTTGCTACGACGCAGGGGCTTGTGTGTTTGTACGGCTTTCATCATGGTATTTCTCTATATAAATTAGGTGTTTGCTCCTTGTATTGGCAAATGTCAGGTTAATGGGCGCGGTCGATTGGGTGAACGACAAGCGCGCAGGAATACCCAGCCCGGTTAAGGGGCGTCTGCACTTTTCAAGGAATATGCTGATGCATAAATCAAATTGGGTGGGCAGATCGGGTCTGCACCGTGAGAGCCGGGCAACGCAGGCAGACAGCCTGACGGTTCTCAAGGCGAGTAAATCAGAGGAAGGTTATGTGGGTTTTGGCAGGATTCATCTAACGTTGAAACATTGCGAACATAAACAGGGCTGATTAACTAGCCGGGGCGCATTCTCTCCTCGAAATGAATAAAAAGCAAACAATAATTTGGCGATGTTGAAGTCAGTGCGCTTTTCCTCTGTGTTATCAAGGTGCTATCAGTCGCAAATATTAGCCATAAAAAGAGGGCTCCTGACGGAGCCCTCGTTCATTCTGCAATCAGTACCGTCGGTCGACTCAGTAGTCGCCACAGGCCTTCTTGGCGGCAGTGATCATCGGGGTGATGGTCATGCCCTGCACCACGATGGAGAACATCACCACCGAGTAGGTCATCACCAGGATGACCTGACGCAGGTCGACACCGTGATCCGGGATCATCATGACGCCGGAGGGGAGTGCCAGTGCCATCGCCATGGCCAGACCGCCACGCAGACCGCCCCAGGTAAGGATCCGCACCGAGAAGGTGTTGTAGTTGCGGAATCTGCGGAAGGCCACGTAGGGCAGCGATACGCTGATGAAGCGGGCAGCCAGACAGAGCGGTACCGCGATAACCAGCAGCACCCAGTCATGCCAGGAGAGTTCCAGCAGCACCAGCGCCAGACCGATCAGCAGGAACAGCAGGGCGTTGAGGAACTGATCCATCAACTCCCAGAAGTGATCCAGGTGATGACGGCTCTGTTCGGAGAAGCCGGATTGACGGGTCCAGTTACCGATCATGATGCCGGTGACCACCATGGCCAGCGCACCGGAGACGCCGATCATGTTGGCAAAGGCGAAACCGGCGGTCGGGATGCACAGCGTCAGCAGTAGCTCCAGCGAGCCATCGTCGGTGGCGCTGATCATCACATGGGCGATGAGGCCCAGCACGGCGCCGAACAGGATGCCGCCGAGGGCTTCGTGCAGGAACAGACCGGCCACGCTACCGAAGGTCGGCTCAACCCCGCCAAAGGCGACGGCAAACACGGTGGCGAAGATGACGAGGCCGACGCCGTCGTTGAACAGGGACTCCCCTTCGATCTGGATGGCGATCTGGGGTGGCGCCTTCATCTTCTTGACGATGGCGAGTACGGCAATCGGGTCAGTGGGGGAGATCAGCGCCCCGAACAGCATGCAGTAAACCAGCGGCAGTTCCCAGCCCAGCAGCTTGGCGATAAACCAGAAGCCGTAACCGATGATAAAGGTGGAGAGCAGGGTGGCGATGATGGCCAGAATGGTGATCTCCCACTTCTGGCTACGCAACGCCTTGAGGTTGATGCCAAGACCACCGGCGAACAGCAGGAAGCCCAGAATCCCCTTCAGCAGGAAGTTCTGGAAGTCGATGCTCTCCATGGTTTTGACGGCAAGAGGTTCCAGGTTGAACCAGCCCAGTTTGCCAAACAGCACCATCAGCGCGGAGATCAGCATAGAGCCCGCAGTAATGGCGATGGTGGTCTGGATCTTCACAACATACTGGTTGGCAAAGGCGATAAAAATCGCCAGCGCTGCCAGAAAACAGAGTGTGTAGTAGACGCTCATAGTTATTTTTTTCTCGTTGGTAGACAGCAAGCACGTATCCCTATTCAGGACGGGCATAGGTTACTCTCGGGCCCTATGTTACTCATTACCCATAAATGAGTATATGGTGTTCTGTTTGGACTGATAGACGGCTAGATTTCCATTTTATTTGTTTGCTGTTAGGATGCTGTTTACGCAGTTGCATGGATGTAAGAGGAACACGCGGTGTCGAACGAAATGTCGAGCAGAGAGCCGAGCAAGCAGTCGGACATAACAAAGAAGCTGGAAGCCTGCCTCAGGGAGCGGATCCTGATCATCGACGGGGCCATGGGCACCATGATCCAGGGTTACCGACTGGGCGAAGCGGATTATCGGGGTGAGCGGTTTGCCGACTGGCATACCGACATCAAGGGCAACAACGATCTGCTGGTGCTGACCCGTCCGGCGGTGATCCGCGAGATCCATGAGCAGTACTGCGCTGCCGGGGCCGACATTCTCGAGACCAACACCTTCAACGCCACGCGCATCGCCATGGCCGATTACGAGATGGAAGCATTTTCGGCCGAGATAAACCGCGAGGCGGCCCGGCTGGCCCGCACCGTGGCAGACGAGTGGACGGCGAAAGATCCCGCGAAGCCGCGCTTCGTCGCCGGGGTGCTGGGCCCCACCAACCGCACCTGTTCCATCTCGCCGGACGTCAACGACCCCGGCAAGCGCAACGTCACCTATGACCAGCTGGTGGCCGCCTATACCGAATCGACCCATGCCCTGATCGAGGGCGGCGCCGACATCATCCTGATCGAAACCATTTTCGATACCCTCAACGCCAAGGCCGCCGCCTTCGCGGTGGAAGGGGTGTTCGAAGCGCTGGGTTACAGCCTGCCGGTGATGATCTCCGGCACCATTACCGACGCTTCCGGCCGTACTCTCTCGGGCCAGACTACCGAAGCCTTCTATCACTCGCTGCGTCACGTCAAACCGGTCTCGTTCGGCCTCAACTGTGCGCTCGGCCCGGACGAGCTGCGCCAGTATGTGGAGGAGCTGTCGCGCATCAGCGAATCCTGTGTCAGCGCCCACCCCAACGCCGGTCTGCCCAATGCGTTCGGTGAGTACGACCTCGATGCCGTCGAGATGGCGGAGCATATCCGCGAGTGGGCCCAGAGCGGCTTTCTCAACATGGTCGGCGGCTGCTGCGGCACCACCCCGACCCATATCCGCGCCATGGCCGATGCCGTGGCGGGCCTCAAGCCGCGTGTGCTGCCCGAACTGCCGGTGGCTTGCCGCCTGTCGGGTCTCGAGCCGCTGATCATTACCTCCGAATCCATGTTCGTGAACGTGGGGGAGCGCACCAACGTTACCGGTTCGGCCAAGTTCAAGCGGCTGATCAAAGAGGGGCTCTACGACGAGGCGCTCGATGTCGCCAAGCAGCAGGTAGAGAGCGGCGCCCAGATCATCGACATCAACATGGACGAGGGGATGCTGGACGCCGAGGCGGCCATGGTGCGCTTCTTGAACCTCATCGCCGGCGAGCCGGATATCGCCCGGGTGCCTGTGATGATCGACTCCTCCAAATGGGAGGTGCTGGAAGCGGGTCTCAAGTGCGTGCAGGGCAAGCCGGTGGTCAACTCCATCTCCATGAAGGAGGGGGAGGAGAAGTTCATCCAGCAGGCCAGATTGCTGCGTCGCTACGGCGCCGCAGTCATCGTGATGGCGTTCGACGAGAAGGGGCAGGCCGATACCCGCGCCCGCAAGTTCGAGATCTGTCAGCGCGCCTACCGGATCCTGGTGGATCAGGTCGGTTTCCCGCCGGAAGACATCATCTTCGATCCCAACATCTTCGCGGTGGCGACCGGCATCGACGAACACAACAACTACGCGGTGGACTTCATCGAGGCGGTGAAGGACATCAAGACGAACCTGCCCCACGCCATGATCTCCGGCGGCGTCTCCAACGTCTCGTTTTCGTTTCGCGGCAACGAGCCGGTGCGCGAAGCCATTCACGCCGTTTTCCTCTACCACGCCATCCAGAACGGTATGGACATGGGGATCGTCAACGCCGGTCAGCTCGCCATCTACGAAGACATTCCGGCGGAGCTGAAAGAGAAGGTCGAGGCGGTGGTGCTCAACCTCAATGACAACGCCACCGAGGAGCTGCTGGCCATCGCCGAGAAGTATCGCGGTGCCGGTGCCCAGGCGGAGGATCCGCGGGATCAGGAGTGGCGCAGCTGGCCGGTGGGCAAGCGGCTGGAGCACGCGCTGGTCAAGGGGATCACCGACTTTATCGAAGAGGATACCGAAGAGGCGCGCGCCGGTGCCGAGAAGCCGCTGCACGTCATCGAAGGGCCGCTGATGGATGGCATGAACGTGGTCGGTGACCTGTTCGGCGCGGGCAAGATGTTCCTGCCGCAGGTGGTGAAATCGGCCCGGGTGATGAAGCGGGCGGTGGCCTATCTGCAGCCCTATATCGAGGCGGAAAAATCGGGTGGCTCCAGCAACGGCAAAATCGTGCTCGCCACCGTGAAAGGGGATGTGCACGACATCGGCAAGAACATCGTCGGGGTGGTGCTGCAGTGCAACAACTTCGAGATTGTCGACCTCGGGGTCATGGTCTCCTGCGAGACGATTCTCAAAACTGCGCGGGAGGTCGGCGCAGATATCATCGGCTTGTCGGGTCTCATCACTCCGTCTCTCGACGAGATGGTGCACGTGGCCAAAGAGATGGAGCGCCAGGGCTTCAAGCTGCCGCTGCTGATCGGCGGTGCCACGACTTCCAAGGCGCACACTGCGGTGAAGATCGAGCAGAACTACTCGGAGCCTGTGGTCTATGTCTCCAACGCTTCCCGTGCGGTGGGGGTGGCCCAGAGCCTGCTCAGCCCGGATCTCAAGGAGGCGTTTGTCGCCCGCATCGACAAGGAGTACGAGATTGCCCGGGATCAGCATGCCCGCAAGCAGCCGCGCTCCCGCCCGGTCAGTCTGGCCCATGCCCGCGCCAACCGGCAGCAACTGGACTGGGTTGGCTACCAGCCACCCAAGCCCCGCGAGCCGGGTGTGCAGAAGTTCGAAAACGTGCCCATTTCGGTGCTGCGCCCCTACATCGACTGGACGCCGTTCTTCCTCAGCTGGGAGCTGGCGGGCAAGTATCCGCGCATCCTCGAGGACGAGATCATAGGCGAAGAGGCAACCAAGCTGTTTGCCGATGCCAACGCCATGCTCGACCAACTGGAGAAAGATCAGAGCGTGCGCTGCGCCGGTATTATCGGCCTGTTCCCGGCCAATGCGGTGGGGGATAGCATCGAGGTCTACAGCGACGAGTCCCGCACCGAGGTCATCAAGGTGCTGCACCACCTGCGCCAGCAGAGCGAGAAGCAGGGCTTCCCCAACTACTGTCTGGCGGACTATGTGGCACCGAAAGAGAGCGGCAAGCCTGACTGGATCGGCGCCTTCGCGGTGACCGGCGGTATCGGTGAGGAGGCCATCGCCAAGGCTTACAAGGCGGAGCACGACGACTACAACGCCATCCTCATTCAGGCGGTGTGCGACCGTCTCGCCGAGGCGTTTGCCGAGTACCTGCACGAGCAGGTGCGCAAGGTGCACTGGGGTTATGCCCCCGACGAGGCCCTCAGCAACGAGGAGCTCATTCGCGAGAACTATCAGGGCATCCGCCCGGCTCCCGGTTATCCGGCCTGCCCGGAGCACACCGAAAAGGGCAGCATCTGGGAGCTGCTGGAGGTGGAGCAGGCCATCGGCATGCAGCTCACCGAGTCCTACGCCATGTGGCCAGGGGCGGCGGTATCGGGTTGGTACTTCTCCCACCCCGAGAGCAAATACTTCGCGGTGGCGCAGATCCAGCACGATCAGGTGGAAGATTACGCCGCCCGCAAGGGGATGACGCTGGCCGAAGCCGAGCGCTGGTTGGGGCCAAACCTGAACTGACTCCCGCGTGACACCGGTTGATCTTTAACGAGAAACGGCGGCATCCTTGCACGGGTTGAACAACCTGCGCAGAGCCGCCGTTTAACCTGTTGGTCACAGTGACAGGGTAGCGTGCAGTTTGGCGTGGTTTGTCTTGTTGTCAGGAGAAACAATTGGCGTTGTCTTGGCGCTGTGGCACCTTATACTCTTCCGCCCCATCCTGCCCAGGCATAGCCTTCTAGCGGAATTGTCATGAAGATCGCCATTTTATCCCGTGAGCCGAAAAACTACTCCACCCGCCGTCTGGTCGAGGTGGCGCAGGCGCGCGGTCATCAGGTCGAGGTGCTCGACACCCTGCGCTGCTATATGAATATCGCTTCCCACAACCCCTCCATTCACTACGAGGGTGGGGAGCTGGGAAGTTATGACGCCGTGATCCCCCGGATCGGGGCCAGCATTACCGCCTACGGCACCGCCGTGTTGCGCCAGTTCGAGATGATGAACACCATGGCCCTCAACAGCTCGGTGGCCATCAGTCGCTCCCGCGACAAGCTGCGGGCGATGCAGCTGCTCTCCCGCCATGGCATCGGCCTGCCCATCACCGGCTATGCCCACAGCACCCACGATGTGCCCGACCTTATCACCATGGTGGGCGGGGCTCCGCTGGTGGTGAAGCTGCTGGAGGGTACCCAGGGGATTGGCGTGGTGCTCTGCGAAACCCAGAAAGCCGCCGAGAGCGTGATCGAGGCCTTTATCCAGACCAACAACAACATTCTGGTGCAGGAGTATATCCGCGAGGCCAATGGCGCCGACATCCGCTGTCTGGTGGTCAACGGCAAGGTGGTTGCTGCCATGCGCCGTCAGGCCCAGCCGGGGGAGTTTCGCTCCAACCTGCACCGTGGCGGCACCGCCGAGGCGATCAAGATCACCCCGGAAGAGCGGGCTACCGCGGTGCAGGCCGCCAAGATTATGGGGCTGGATGTGGCAGGGGTGGATATTCTGCGCAGCGCCCGTGGCCCGCTGGTGCTGGAGGTCAACTCCTCCCCCGGCCTGCAAGGGGTGGAAGCTGCCTCCGGCAAGGATGTGGCTGGCAAGATCATCGAGTTCCTCGAACTCAAGGCGAGCCGCAAGAACAAACCGGCGGAGTGAGCCTCGGGCTTGCAGCCGTCAGATCAAAACAGGGCGCCCTTGGGCGCCTTGTTGCTATCTGGCTTAACCAAAGAACCCTCACCCTACCCCTCTCCCAAAGGGAGAGGGAACTGTTCGGTGGTGTTGGGTAATCGTCGTTGGCCTGTGGTTGTCACCGCGAGCTGTGATGGCTTGCCGGGGAGTGTCTGTTGTCTCCCTTCTCCCACTATTTTGAATAGACGGGGAGAAGGGCCGGGGATGAGGGGCTATGCCTTTGTGGGTTCGCTGGTGCTCATCGCCAGCCGGGCGCTGAATACGCCATCCTCCAGCCGGGTATCGATCTGCCAACCCAGCTTCTCGCAGATGCGCTGAATGATGGTGAGGCCGCAGCCGTAGCCAAGGATCTGATCCGGTGCCGCCGCCGTCGGGTTGCTGATAGTGAGCACCGGGCCACACAGCTCGATCTCGATATGCCCCTCGGCGTAGCTCAGGGCATTTTTCAGCAGGTTGCCGAGGGCAATGGCGAGCAGGGATAGGGGGGCGTTTACTTCGCTGCTCTCGTCCAGGTTCAGTCGGATATCGAGGGCCTCCCGCTGCAACAGCGGAGCGAGGCGGGCCAGCTCCTGACGGATCAGCGGGGTGACCTGTTGCAGCGGTCGCTCGACCGCCTCCTTGCGGCCCAGCAGCAGGAAGGTCTCGGTGAGCAGCGCCATCTCGTCGGCGGCGGCGCGGATGCGGGTGGTGGCGCGGGCAGCTGGCGCGGGCAGATCCGTCACCTTGCCAAGCAGGGCGGCCGAGCCCTGGATCACCATGTTGGGGGTGCGCAACTCGTGGCTGGCGAAGCGGCTGAACTCCTGCTCGCGGGCGAACACCGCGCTCACCTCCTGCTTGCCGGCCAGCAGCGCCAGCTCGATATCCCGCAGCTCCTGCCAGGGGGCATCGGGCTCGAAATCCGCCTGATCCGGGGTGAGGTGGGCGACCCTGTGTTGCAGCCGTTGCAGCGGCCCGGTGATGTGGCGCACCAGCCAGATGCCGAAGCCGAGGCAGGCGAGCAGCAGCGTCAGCCCGATCAGCCGGGTCGCCAGATGCAGCTTGTCTTCGTAGGGGTCGAGGTAGTCGTCGGCGTCGTCGTTGAACACCAGATAGAGCAGTCCCTCGCCGGAGGGGTGGCGGGCCACCAGAAAGTGTTTGTCCTCCTTGCCCAGCTGGTGCTCGAAAAAGCCGGGGGTCTGGTATGGCTTCAGCCATTTCGGCAGGCGGCCCGCCTCGGTCCAGTAGCTGGAGAACTGTCTGGGGCTCGGAGCCGCCGCAGCCGGGCCGAGTCGCAGCCAGTCATCGCTGTAGCGGGTTACTTCCGCCTCCAGCCAGTGGCGCAGGCTCAGCTCTTCCATCTTGTCTTCGGCCACCAGCATCAGGCCGGAGAGCAGGATCAGCAGCACCACCCCGGCGCCGCCGAGCGCCATGATCAGGCGGCGGCGCAGGCTCGGCAGGCTCATGCGCTCACCAGTCGGTAACCCTGACCGTGCAGGGTCTCCAGCATGGGAGTGGGGAAGGGTTTGTCCAGCGCGTTGCGCAGGGCGTAGATGTGGCTGCGCAGGGCATCGGAGTCGGGCTCCTCATCCCCCCAGACGGTGTCGAGCACCTCCTGACGGCTGACGATGGCGGGGGCGCGGCGGGCCAGCAGCGCGAGGATCCGGAACGGGATCTTGCCGAGCTTGAGGGGCTCACCGGCGCGGGTGGCGCGGCCGCTGGCGACATCGACCGTCAGATCGCCAAAGCTGATGGCCCCCACATCGCCGCGCGGGCCGCGCAGACTGAGGGCTTGCAGTCGTACCTCCAGCTCCTCCATGGCGAACGGCTTGACCAGATAGTCATCCCCTCCCGCTTTGAAGCCTGCCAGCTTGTCCTCCAGGCTGTCGCGGGCGGTGAGAAACAGCACGGGGGTGGCAATCCCCTGCTCGCGCAGGCGCGCCACCGTGCTGAGCCCATCGAGGCGCGGCATCATCACATCCATGATGATGACGTCGAAACGCTGCTCCTCCAGCAGTTGCAGCGCCGCCTGACCGTGATAGGCACAATCGAGGCGGTGACCGGCCAGCTCCAGATAATCCATGATGGTTTCCGCCACCTGAGGATTGTCTTCCACTACCAAAATCTTCATGCTTTGCTCTCCTGGTTGGCGAGCGTTTCACGCTCTTTTCACACCGGATACGGCATCCTGTTTGCCAGTGTAACCCCGAGGATCCCTGATGAAGAAGTCTCTCTGCGCCCTCCTGCTGCTGATCTTGTTGCCACTTGGCACCGCACAGGCGACCGAATTCAAGCTGACCGGCCGCACCACCTGGCAGCTTGGCCAGCTGATGGTCAACGGCATGCCGTTCGTGATCGACGACCAGACCCGCTTCAAGGATTGGCTCAACGAGGATGATCTCGGCGGCACCTGGGTCGAGATGAAGGGGGTGGTGGAGAACGGCGTGCGCTATGTACGCAAGGTCGAAGCCCTCGACGAAGATGACAAGGACGAGATGGATCTGGAGGGGCCGGTCGAAGGGGGGCGGATCTGGGGCTACACCACCTCGGACAGCAGTCTGGCGCCGTTCGAAGGGCGCTGGCTCGAGCTGGAGTGCAAGTTTGACGGCATGCGCCTGAGTCGTTGCCGCGAGGATGACTGATCCGATCTCTGCATTCCGATTAGAAATGCTCCCGAATGAAGCCCATGCTTGTCCAGCATGGGCTTTTTGTTCAGGGAAGAACGAAGATGGAACAATCGAGAAAGTGGTGTGCATGGATGCTGGGTGTGCCGCTCTGGGCGGCGCAGGCGGGAGCCGACGAGCTGTGGCTGGTTGAGCTGGAGCACAACGACGGCATCCGCCTGCAATTTCAGGGGGCCGAAGTGGAGCAGGGCAGTGCCGCCGTCTGGCGGCAAGGGGAGATGTGGCCGCAGCCACTCAAACCCGGCGACCAGCTTGCCCTGCTGGTCGCCGATGGCGTTGCCACCCGGATTGAGCTGCTGGCCGCCAGAGCCCCGCTCGCCAATCAGCCCTGGCAGCGGGCGCAAGATCGCCTGCAATCCTTCGATAAACAGCAACTCACGCTGGCCACTCTGGGCACTGTGCCACTCAACCCGCAGGTGCGCTGGATCAACGGCTCGGCCGCCGATCTGCACGAAGGGAGCGATCTGGTGCTGATCCGCGACGAACAGGGCCGCTTAAGCGAAATCCTTGTCGTCAATCCGGAGGAGTAGTTGACCTGTCTATGATAGGCGGGTTTATCCTCTGCCCGTTGGATGAAGGAACCCCTATGTTGACGATTACCCGGCTGGCCAGAGAACTGGGCCTGAGCCGCACCACCCTGCTCTATTACGAACGTCTCGGTCTGCTGCTTCCCGCCCTGCGCGGGGAGAACGGCTATCGCCGCTATGGCGAGGCCGAACTGGAACGGGGGCGGCAGATCGCCAGTTTTCGCGCCATGGGGCTGCCGCTTGAAGAGATCGGCACCCTGCTGGCAGCGAGGCAGGAGAGCCACTCCTGCCTCGATGGTCACCTGCTGCGACTGGAGCAGGAGATCGCCGAGCTGAGGCGGCAACAACGGGCCATCATCCTCTATCGCCAACAGATACACGAGGAGATCCCCATGGTAGACAAGGCACGCTGGGTTGCCATCATGCAGGCCGCAGGCATGACCGAAGAGATGATGCGCAACTGGCATATCCAGTTTGAGAAGATGGAGCCACAGGCCCATCAGGAATTCCTCGAATCCCTGCAGATCCCGGCCGCGGAGATCGCTGCCATCCGCACCTGGTCGCGCGGGGAGTAACCCGGTCCGACCACAGCGCCAGCCGTTGACCCGGATTGTTAACGGCTTGTGCTTTAGATTTTCCCCCTTATACTGGCGCCATCTTGTCGGAGTGCTGACCGTCGAACGACGCGAAGCTGAGACCGTTAATTCGGGATCCGTGGAACCTGATCAGGTTAAAACCTGCGAAGGGAACAAGGGTAACTTGCGGGTTACCGCGCCGGGGGAGGAACAAGCCTCTTCCGCTCATCGAAGGGATCACCCTTGATGGGTCAGGGCGCACAGGAGGGAGTCTGTCCCGTCCGGTTGTCCAGCGCGTGGGGCGCCTTGCCCACAACGTGCAGAGAGCGGAAAGCGGCAGAACAGCAGAGCGGAGATCCATCCCGCACGCACTCCCTCCTGAGATAAACACCCCGCCGCAAGTTCATCTTCTCCTCGAACTCCAGACAAGCAAACACCCATAACTTCAACCAGTTAATGTGAGTTTTGCTATGTCTACTTCCGTATCTGATACCACCAAATCCAGCCGCCGCGAGCAGCGCTCCAGCGCTCAGGCTTTTATCGACAGCCTCAAGGGGATGGCTCATCCCAACTCCCGCCGCATCTTTATCGAAGGCTCCCGCCCCGATATCCGGGTACCCCTGCGGGAAATCCAGCTGGCCGACACCTTCGTCGGTGGCACCAAAGAAGATCCCCGGTTCGAGCCCAACGAGCCGGTGCCGGTCTACGACACCTCGGGCCGTTACGGGGAGGAGGGGGTCGCCATCGACGTGCGCCGCGGCCTGCCGCGCCTGCGGGAGAACTGGGTGCTGGAGCGCGATGATACCGACGAACTGCCGGGGCTCAGCTCCACCTTCACTCAGGAGCGGCTGGCCGACGAGGGGCTGGATCACCTGCGCTTCGAGCATCTGCCAAAGCCGCGCCGCGCCAAGCCGGGCCGTCGGGTCACCCAGCTCCACTACGCCCGCGCCGGCATCGTCACTCCCGAGATGGAATTTATCGCCATTCGCGAGAACATGGGTCGCGAGCGGGTGCGCTCTGAACTGTTGCGCACCCAGCATCCTGGCCGCGATTTCGGTGCCCGTTTGCCCCAGAACATCACCCCCGAATTCGTGCGTGATGAGGTGGCCGCCGGTCGCGCCATCATCCCCAGCAACATCAACCACCCGGAAGCGGAGCCGATGATCATCGGCCGCAATTTTCTGGTGAAGATCAACGCCAACATCGGCAACTCGGCGGTCACCTCCAGCATCGAAGAGGAGGTGGAGAAGCTGGTCTGGTCGACCCGCTGGGGTGCCGACACCGTCATGGATCTCTCCACCGGCCGCTATATCCACGAGACCCGCGAGTGGATCCTGCGCAACAGCCCGGTGCCCATCGGTACCGTGCCCATCTATCAGGCGCTGGAGAAGACCAACGGCATCGCCGAGGACCTCACCTGGGAGCTGTTCCGCGACACCCTGCTGGAGCAGGCCGAGCAGGGGGTGGACTACTTCACCATCCATGCCGGCGTCCTGCTGCGCTTCGTGCCGATGACCGCCAAGCGCCTCACCGGCATCGTGTCGCGCGGCGGCAGCATCATGGCCAAGTGGTGTCTCTCCCACCATAAAGAGAACTTCCTCTATCAGCACTTCCGCGAGATCTGCGAGATCTGCGCCGCCTATGACGTGGCGCTGTCGCTGGGCGATGGCCTGCGTCCGGGCTCCGTCTATGACGCCAACGACGAGGCCCAGTTCGCCGAGCTGCGCACCCTGGGCGAGCTCACCAAGATCGCGTGGGAATACGACGTGCAGGTGATGATCGAGGGGCCGGGCCATGTGCCGATGCACATGATTGAGCGCAACATGACCGAGCAGCTGGAGCACTGCCATGAGGCGCCGTTCTACACGCTGGGCCCGCTCACCACCGACATCGCACCGGGTTACGATCACTTCACCTCCGGCATCGGCGCCGCGCTCATCGGCTGGTACGGCTGCGCCATGCTCTGCTACGTCACTCCCAAGGAGCATCTGGGGCTGCCCAACAAGGAGGATGTGAAGCAGGGGCTCATCACCTACAAGATCGCCGCTCACGCCGCCGATCTGGCCAAGGGGCACCCGGGCGCCCAGATCCGCGACAACGCCATGTCCAAGGCGCGCTTCGAGTTCCGCTGGGAGGATCAGTTCAATCTGGCCCTCGACCCCGACACCGCTCGCGCCTACCACGATGAAACCCTGTCCCAGGAGTCCGGCAAGGTGGCTCACTTCTGCTCCATGTGCGGGCCCAAGTTCTGCTCCATGAAGATCACTCAGGATGTGCGCGCCTACACCGCCGAACTGAATGCCGCCAAGCTTGAGGCCGTTGAGATCAAGCTGGTCGGCATGGATGGCCAGCAGGAGCAGGTAGTGGCTCAGGTGGAGAGCGGCATGGCCCGCATGGCGGAGACCTTCAAGGAGACCGGTGGCGAGATCTACCATCAGGCGGCGGCGCTGAAACAGGCCGCAGGGGAGGAGGCGTGAGCAGCGCAAGCGGGGCTGTCAGCCCCGCCGACCTGTCGCCCGTGACGGACTCCCGCCCAGTTGTCTGGACCATAGCCGGTTCCGACTCCGGCGGCGGCGCCGGCATTCAGGCCGACTTGCACACATTGCACGACCTTGGCGTGCACGGCTGTTCGGTCATCACCGCCATCACAGCCCAGAACTCGGTGGCGGTGAAGATGGTCGACCCCGTGCTGATGCAGACCTTCACCGCCCAGATCGACGCCCTCGGCGTCGATCTGCCACCGGCCGCCATCAAGATCGGCCTGCTGCCGACCCGGCTGCACGTCGAGGTGCTGGCCCGCCGACTGGCGGCCACCCCGGCCCCCTTCGTGGTCTACGACCCGGTGGCCATCGCCAGCAGCGGCACCCCGATGGCGGAGCCCAATATGCTGGAGGCGGTGCGCGAGCAGCTGTTGCCGCGCCTCTCCTTGATCACCCCCAACGGCCCCGAATTGGAAGCCCTGACCGGACTGCCGGTCAGCAGTCCCGAACTGGTGCGCCTTGCCGCCCGCCGTCTGCGTGAACTCGGCGCCCGCGCCGTGCTGGTCAAGGGGGGGCATCTTGAGTGGAGTGGCGATCTCTGCCTCGACTACTACCAGGACGAGACCCGTGAATTCTGGCTGGCGGCGCCGCGCCTCGATACCCGCCACGGCCACGGCACCGGCTGCTGCTACGCCAGCGCCATCGCCGCCGTGGTGGCGCAGGATTATCCGGTGGAAGACGCCATCACCCTGGCGCGCGCCTACCTGCAACAGGGGTTGGCGGCAGCGCAAGGAGTGGGGGCAGGCCCGGGCCCCATCGCCCATCTCGGTTGGCCCGCCGCTCTGGCTCACTTCCCCCGCGCCGTATTGGCGGGGTCAACCCTCGATCGCCGCTTCGGACTTTATGAGGCGAGCGGTGCCCGCCTGCCGCAGGGCCCCTTTGCCGCAACCGAACACAACCTCGGCCTCTATCCGGTGGTCGATTCGGTCAAGTGGCTGCGCCGCCTGCTGGGGCAGGGGGTCAAGACCATCCAGCTGCGGATCAAGAATTTGCCTGCCGCTCAGGTGGCACCGGCCATTCGTGATGCGGTAGCGCTCGGTCGTCGCCATGGGGCGCGGCTCTTTATCAACGACTACTGGCAGCTGGCCATCGAGGCAGGCGCCTGGGGCGTGCATCTGGGGCAGGAGGATATGGAGACCGCCGATCTCGCCGCCATTCAGGCGGCCGGGCTGCGCCTTGGCATCTCCACCCACGGCTACTTCGAGCTGATGCGGGCGCGCGAGCTGGCCCCCTCCTATATGGCGCTCGGCCATATCTTCCCGACCAACACCAAGGCGATGCCTTCGCGCCCGCAGGGGCTGGTGCGGCTGCACCGCTACCGCGCCCTGATGGCGCAGTGGCCGACGGTGGCCATCGGCGGCATCAGCGAGGAGCGGGTGGCGGCGGTCAAGGCAAGCGGGGTCGGCAGTATCGCGCTGGTCTCGGCCATCACGGCCAGCGATGACTGGCAGGGGGCGACCGAACGGCTGCTCGAGGCCGTGGGAGCGGGGGATGAGCCACGCTCGGCCACTGACATAAGAGAGGTGGAACATGCTCTCTGATGTTGAGTATTTGCGATACGGCCGTCAGCTGATGCTGGCGGAAGTGGGCGAGGCGGGGCAGGCGCGGCTCAAGGATAAATCGGTGCTGATCGTCGGCCTTGGCGGGCTCGGCTCGCCGCTCGCCCTCTATCTGGCCGGGGCCGGGGTGGGCACCTTGTGGCTGGCCGATGGCGATACGGTCGATTCCAGCAACTTGCCGCGCCAGATCCTGTTCGATAGCGAGGCGGTCAACCACTCCAAGGCGGAGCTGGCCCGCGAGCGGTTGGCGGCCCACAACCCGCTGGTGGAGCTGATCGCCATCAACCAGCGGCTCGATGCCGCCAGCCTGCCGGAGTTTGTGGCCGAGGTAGATCTGGTGATCGATTGCTGCGACAACCTCGCCACCCGCCAGGCCATCAACGCCGCCTGCGTGGAGCAGGACAAACCCTGGATCTCCGCCGCCGCAGTGGGTTGGCAGGGGCAGCTGATGGCGCGCACCAGCAGCGATCACGCCTGTTACGCCTGCCTCTATCCGCTGGATACAGAGATCAAGGAGAGCTGCGAGACCAGCGGTGTCACCGGCCCGCTGGTGGGAGTGATGGGCTCTTTGCAGGCGCTGGAGGCACTGAAACTGCTGCTCGGGATGCCGAGCCCGGTCGCTGGCACATTGCGCCGCTTCGATGCGTTGACCCATCAGTGGCAGACCCTCACTCTGGCCCCGGATCCCGATTGCCCGGTTTGCGGGCAGCGCCGATGCCCGACACACGATAAGGAGATCACCCCATGACCCTCACCATTCGACTCAACGATAAAGCCCAGTCGCTGGCGGCAGGGCTGAGTGTGGCCGATCTGCTGGCAGCGCAAGACGTTAATCCACAGGGAGTGGCGGTAGCCCTTAACGGCGGCGTGCTGCCCCGTGGCCGCTGGGCCGAGACCCGTCTCAATGACGGGGACGAACTTCACCTCTTCACTGCCATTGCTGGAGGCTGACATGCTGACAATTGCCGATCACACCTTCTCATCGCGCCTCTTTACCGGCACCGGCAAGTTTGCCCGCCCGGATCTGATGGCCGCCGCCACCCTGGCGAGTGGCTCCCAACTGGTCACCATGGCCATCAAGCGGCTCGAACCGGGCAAGGCCCACGACGATATCCTGAGCCCCTTGCTGCAACTCGGGGTCAAGCTGCTGCCCAACACCTCAGGCGCCAAGACCGCCGCCGAGGCGGTATTTGCCGCCCACCTGGCCCGCGAGGCGCTGGGCACCAACTGGCTGAAGCTGGAGATCCACCCCGATCCGCGCTATCTGCTGCCCGATCCCATCGAGACGCTGAAAGCCGCCGAACAGCTGGTGAAAGAGGGCTTTGTGGTGCTGCCCTACTGCGGCGCCGACCCCGTGCTCTGCAAACGGCTGGAAGAGGTGGGCAGCGCCGCCGTGATGCCGCTGGGCGCCCCCATCGGCTCCAATCAGGGGCTGGTGACCCGGGAGTTTCTCTCCATCATCGTCGAGCAGGCCAATGTGCCTGTGGTGGTGGATGCGGGCATAGGTGCGCCGAGCCACGCCGCCGCCGCCTTTGAACTGGGGGCCGATGCCGTGCTGGTCAACACCGCCATTGCAGTGAGCGGCGATCCGGTCGCCATGGGCCGCGCCTTTGCGCTCGCCTGCACCGCCGGTCGTAGTGCCTATGAAGCGGGCCTCGGCGCCCGCGCCCTGCAGGCCCAAGCCTCCAGCCCGCTCACCGATTTTCTGGGGGCGTTATGAGTCATGATGCTGGCGCGGGGCAAGAGCCAATCGCCATGTCCTCTTTCTCGGTTTCTCCCGAGGCTAATGTGTTTAGCCCCCCTCTCCCTCTGGGAGAGGGGCTGGGGGTGAGGGCGCCGGGGGTGAGGGCTAAGGAGCCTACCTTTCTCGACCGATGGCAGGAGCTGGAGTGGGACGATATCGGCATGCAGATCCGCGCCAAGACGGCCGCCGATGTGGCACGCGCCCTGAGTGCACCCCGCCGCACCCTGAGCGATTTTATGGCGCTGATCTCGCCGGCTGCCGAGGTGTATCTGCCGCAGATGGCGGCCGAGGCCGAGCGGCTGACCCGCCAGCGCTTTGGCAACACCATCGGCTTCTATGTGCCGCTCTATCTGTCGAACCTGTGCGCCAACGACTGCACCTACTGCGGCTTCTCCATGAGCAACCGCCTCAAGCGCAAGACCCTGAATGCAGATGAGATTGAGCGCGAGTGTCTGGCCATCAAGGCGCGCGGTTTTGACAGCGTGCTGCTGGTGACCGGCGAGCACGAGCACAAGGTGGGGCTCGCCTATTTTCGCGAGGTGATGCCCATCATCCGCCGCCACTTCAGCACGGTAGGGATGGAGGTGCAGCCCCTCTCGCAAGCCGAATATGCCGAACTGAAGACCCTCGGCCTCGACGCCGTCATGGTCTATCAGGAGACCTACCACGCCCCCACCTACGCCCGCCACCATCTGCGCGGCAACAAGCGGGATATCGTATGGCGCCTCGCCACCCCGGATCGGTTGGGCCGCGCCGGTATCGACAAAATCGGGTTGGGGGCGCTGATCGGTCTCTCCTCGGACTGGCGCGCCGACAGCTACTTTGTCGCCGAGCACCTGAGCTGGCTTGAGCGCCACCACTGGCAGAGCCGCTATTCGCTCTCCTTCCCGCGCCTGCGCCCCTGCACCGGCGGACTGGAACCTGCCGTGGTCATGTCGGATCGCCAGCTGG
Source organism: Aeromonas sp. QDB62 (assembly GCF_027705695.1). Taxonomy (NCBI): domain Bacteria; kingdom Pseudomonadati; phylum Pseudomonadota; class Gammaproteobacteria; order Aeromonadales; family Aeromonadaceae; genus Aeromonas; species Aeromonas sp. QDB62. The sequence continues at coordinate 103,825 of NZ_JAPDCD010000013.1, forward strand.
CACAGCTGATCTGCGCCTGGCGCCTCTTCTCGCCAACCCTGGACTTGTCGCTCTCCACCCGCGAGTCGGCCACGTTTCGCAACGGCGCGGTGCGCCTTGGCATCACCCAGATGTCGGCCGAGTCACGCACCCAGCCGGGTGGCTATGCCGAGGGGGATGCCGAGGAGCTGGAGCAGTTCGCCATCCACGACGACCGCCCGGTGGGGGAAGTGGCCGCCGCCGTGCGGCAGGCAGGGTTGCAGCCGGTGTTCAAGGACTGGGAACCCTTCTTGGGCCGCTAGGGGCGGCCACGCCCCTTTGCCGGTGGCATCCCGGCGTCCAGCCAGACTCCGTGCCTGTGGCAAGCAGGCACGGCTGCGCCGTGCAATCGTAGGGTCGATTAGCCGGTAGGCGTAATCGTCCGTTCCGAGGTATGGCGTTGGCGGCAGGGGCCGTTGTGTGGTGGCACGGCTTTGCCGTGCAGGATGCGAGGCCGCTGGCCTCGAAGGGGTTTCGCCCGCCCTTCGGGCCGGGGCGAGTGACTTTGGAAAGACCCAAAGTCACCAAAGGTCTTCTCCCCCGCTTATTCGCCCGACTTCGTCGGGTTCCATCGGTATGCGCCGATGATCTTAGGCCTTAGCCATCTATTCGTTGTAAGGGTTTTGTCGTCAGTGGTTGGAACTGATTTTTCCAAAGCTCAACGTTTTAGGATCACGGTCACATCATCCCCTCGATATCCTTCCCCATGACGGCTTCAATCGATAACATTACTAGAAGTTCATTATCTCTATTGGGTTCGATCCAATGCGTTGTATAGCTAATTCAGAGTTAATTTGATACGGCTAGTGAGCAAGTCTTATCGGTTATTAAAATTTAATTTGGTCATTTTTATTTAATGGGTGAGTAAAATGAGTAAAGAATTTACATCAGACGAACATGAAATAGATGAATGGTTTGAGGACGATCTTTCCGAAACAAATTCTTTTTTTTCAAGCATGGTTGACCCTGCTGAGAAATATGCAGCAAGTCAACTGCGTGTGGTTCGTGAGACTAGAGATTACCAGTTGGATTATCTTAAGCATGCACTTCAGCCGGGAAGGCAAATAATTGACACATCTCCTGGCTATCAACGGAGATTGAGATGGACAAATAAAAAGCGCTCCTTGCTCATTGAGTCATTTTTATTAAATATACCCGTGCCACCTATTTTCCTTTTTGAAAGGGACTATGGTGAGTATGAAGTAATAGATGGTCGCCAGAGAATAGAGACGATACATGCATTTTTCTCTAATGAGTTCTCTCTTAATAGCCTTGAGTACTGGTCCGAGTTAAACAACAAACGGTTTACTGAACTGCCTGTTGTTTTACAGCGTGGTCTTTTGAGACGAAGCATTTCAGCCATCGTATTACTCGCAGAAACAGACAAGGGGGCTCATGAGCTTGATGTACGCAGAGTGTTATTTGATCGTCTTAATACAGGCGGTATTAAACTAAATCCTCAAGAGCTGAGAAATGCACTTTACCCCGGAACCTTAAATGCGCTACTAATTAAACTAGCAAGGACGGAGTATTTTACTTCAACGTGGAATATACCAAAATATAAAAAAAATGAGGAAAGCGAGCCTTCAGAGGAATTGCTAAAAAACTCTCTTTTCTCCACTATGGCAGATGCCGAATTGGTTCTTCGTTTTTTTGCATTACAAGACGCATTCCTCTCTGGTAAAACTGGCTCATTGAGACGTATTTTAGACAGATATATGGAGTTTAATAAAGATATTAACGAAGCTGAGCAACAAAGAATGCAGTCTGATTTTAGTGACTCTATTAAAAGGCTTTATATGGTTTTTGATGGTGAACCATTTAAACTACCCAAAACAAGAAGGCCAAGTCGTCCATTATATGATGCACTAATGATCGCACTAAGTATTAATCCTGGGTTGGATGTTGAAAATAGGAAGACTATTATTGTTGATAAGCTTGCGAGCGCATTAGCTAATGAGGAAAGCTATGAAATATTGATTGGTAGAGGAAATACGATTGAGGCTGTTCGTCAACGCATTCTGCTAGCCATAGAGATACTTTCTGCGTGAGGTTTACAATCATGAGTGCGCTTGATGTTGTGTTAACAGAATTTTGCAGTGATGTAGAGCGAGCGGAGCATTTACTATCTTTAATTAAAAATTTCAGAGAGTTTGGGGCCAGTACTCCACCAGAAATAGAATGTGAATCTGGAGTTTTATGGTCAACAGCTGCTTTACTACATGAAGCATCCAAGCAACGCAGGACTGATCTACCAGTTCTCTCTGGCTCGTTACAGCTGTATCTTGCTGGCCGCTTCGAGTATTGTATTAGGCAAATAGTAGAAACTGTGTCCGATGAAATTGCATCTAAAGTAAATGCATTCACTGAACTGCCAGATGTAATCCAAGGTGAGCTTAAGACTAGGACTCTGGAGATTGCACAAAATCCACGAAGATATGGATATAATGATGTTATGGTTGATTCCTTGTTAGCATCTCTAGTGGCTAGCAAAGGGGCAATTTCTGGTCCAGTAACCATAAAGTCCTCTGTGCTATCATTGACAGATTCTAATATTAAGGACCGTGTTCTTGCAGATCTTCTGAAAAGAGTTGGAGTGCAAGATTTTTGGCGTGAAATTGGTAAGCAGGCGACAGTGAAATTAGCGTTGGAAACATCCACTGATAGTGAGACAACAGTAAAGGCACAATCTAAGTTAAATGCAATAATGGAGGAGCGGAATCAAGTTGCTCATCCAACAGCAACAACACAGTTTCCCGATCCAGATCAAGTTCTTAGTTCTGCTGCTTTTTTGAAAATGTTGGCATCAAATACAGTGAATCTTGCAAAAATTTACCTGGCAACGTATAGGCCACAAGCATCTTAGTTATCCTAACAAGGGTAGATTGGATGAATAGGGAGATTCTAGGGCAATCACTATTGTGATAATGGAAATACATACTGATTGGGTAAGTGGCTACTGAGATATAAGTTCTCATAACTATGACTCGTTTATGTCAGATAAGCCTTGTTACTGGCTCCAGTTAGTCAGGGCGGGAGCACACTTTGTTGATATTTTAACCAAAGAATAACTGAGCCCGATAGTCGTCATTCCAGCCGGCTCTT